>JAITJJ010000170.1 GCA_031278965.1 Deferribacteraceae bacterium | reverse complement strand
TTTTGGAATAAAGCTCCTCGTTTCTTCCTGCCACAACCGTATCGGTTGCGGGATCCACCCCGCACACATAGAGCGGATGCGGGGAGGATACTCCGAGCCCTCTCCTCTGCCCAATGGTATAGCGGATAAATCCGTTGTGCTTGCCTAAAACCGCCCCTTTTGTATCCACTATCTTTCCTTTTCCAAACTTCATTCCCAGCCTTTCTTCCATAAAATCCGCATAGTTTCCGTCAGGTACAAAGCATATATTCTGACTCTCCTTTTTGCGGGCTGTGGCAAGTTTGAGAGCTGTAGCAATCCGCCGCACCTCGCTTTTAGTCATCTCCCCCACAGGGAAGAGGGTCTTGGCAAGCTGCGCCTGATTTAGCATATATAAAAAGTAGGATTGATCTTTTAACGGGTCTGCTCCGGTTTTAAGGAGGTATAGCCCGCCGTCTCTCTCAATGCGGGCATAATGCCCGGTAACCATAAAATTAAACTCCAGAGCGGCGGCTCTATTTAAGAGCTTTTCAAATTTGATATAACGGTTGCAGTCAATGCACGGATTGGGCGTAAAACCGTTCTTATAGCTTTCCGCAAAGCGGTCTATAACCTCCCGGCTGAATTCGTCCTTAAAATTAAAGAGATAAAACGGGATGTTAAGGTCATCCGCAACCCTTCGGGCATCAATGGCATCGTCAATGGAACAGCATGTGCCGCCGTCAAAGAGTTTTAAGGTGATTCCGGTGACCTCAGCCCCCCTTTCTTTTACAAGCCACGCGGCAACGGAGCTATCCACCCCTCCGCTCATGGCAACTAATGCCTTCATCCTCTGATAAGCTCTCCAATAGCTTCATTAATTCATTCTGCATTGCGGTATAAATAACGATATGCCCGACATTGCTGTCAATAGTGCGCATAAGCCCCAATCCTTCATAGGAATCAAGGACGGCGTTGATAAACGCTATATCCCTGCTATTAACGGTAAAATGAAGCTCTTTGCCAAGTATGCTCTCCGCCGACCTATTCAGCAAAGTTAACCAACGTGACCTTAAAGTTTTCAAAGAGTTTCTCTCTCTCGTTAAACGGAAAGGTCTTTGAATTTTCGATATAAAATTCAGTTATGCCCATCCCGTCCAACACTTGGCGAAACCATACGGGGTTGGTTTTTATCTTGGAAAAATCCGTAATGAAAAAACCGTCCGAAGGGTGTATTTTGTCTTTCTGAACATAGAGAATATCACTCTTCCCGCAGGAATCCACCAATTTTGCAAGCTTGCCCACAGAGAAAAAATCAATACAGGTGCTGCCGCCCCGCGGACGTGCTGTTTCCATGTCATAATCTACAAAGAGCGGATAATAATCAATGTGCGGCACATCGATCCGCTTTTGATACTTAACTATAGGCATTGTCAACCCTCCGCATTGGGAACACTTAAACGCACCTTTTCAAGCAGGCCGTTTACAAAAACAGCCGTTTTCTCATCATCAAAGGCGCATGCCAGATTCACATAGTCGGTTAAAACCGCATAATGCGGCGTGTTAGTCTCCGTAAGCTCATAAAGCGCAAGCCTGAAGATATTTTTTACCGTGCAGCTAAGCCTGTCAAAGCTCCAATCATCTTTTAACAAACGGGCGACAACCTCATCGCTTGCGTCTTTTTTTGCATAGGCGCCCAAAAAAAGCCTTTTTGCATAGCTAAACCCGGCTTTTGAGTGTGTGCCACCCCCTCTGAATACATTATCTTTCTCCGGCTCAACCTCCGTCTCCGATTCATAGATCATCAAAAAATTATCCACCACCTGAGGGGGGAGCTCTCCGGTCATCTCAGACTGATACATCATCTGAACCGCAAGTTTGCGGGCTGCCGTGCGGATAGCTTCATTCCCGGCGTGATGACGCGGCTTTTTTGGGGGGATGCGTTTTACTTCTTCCATACGGTCACTATCTGCCCAGCAGATTCACCATCTCTATGGCGGAAAGGGCTGCGTCCGCACCTTTATTCCCATTCTTAGTACCGGCACGCTCAAGAGCCTGTTCAATACTGTCGGTGGTTAAAATCCCGAATATCACCGGAAGGTTTGCCTCAAGGGAGACGAGCGCTACCCCTTTTGACACCTCGTTTGCCACAAAATCAAAGTGGGGGGTATTCCCCCTGATAACTGCGCCGAGCGCAACCACCGCATCATATTTCCCCGAAAGCGCCGCACTTTTGCAGACCAGCGGTATTTCAAAGGCGCCCGGAACCTTATATACGGTTATATCCGCAAGCGCCGCCCCGTGGCGGGTGAATATATCCACAGCCCCTTCCACCAGACTCTTTGTAATAAAATCGTTAAACCTTGAAGCAACAATAGCAAATTTTTTATTTTTTGCCTCAAAATTCCCTTCAATGATATTATACCCCATATCACCCTCCGTTTTTGGATAGCATTAATGTATGCCCCATCTTTTCCTGTTTGGTAAACATATATGTAAAGTTGTCCGGCGTGATCCCTGTGATCAGCGGTACGCTTTCCGTTACCGAAAGGCCGTAGCCCGACAGGGCGCTTATTTTAACAGGGTTGTTCGTTAAAAGGCGCATCTTTTTCACCCCAAGTTTGGCGAGTACCTGAGCGCCGAAACCGTAATCCCTCAAGTCATCCTTAAAGCCGAGCTTTTTATTTGCCTCAACCGTATCATAGCCTTCATCTTGAAGTTTATACGCTTTTATCTTATTTACAAGCCCTATTCCGCGCCCTTCCTGTGACAGATAGAGGATCACCCCCTTCCCCGCCTCTTCCACCATACGCATGGCTGAGTGCAACTGTGCCCCGCAATCGCACCGCTTTGAGCCGAAAACCTCTCCGGTGAGGCAGGAGGAGTGAACCCGCACAAGAACCGGATCCCCGTCCGAAATATCCCCTTTTACCAGAGCAATAGCTTCCTGATCATCGGCTATACTGCGGAAAGCCATAATGCGGAACTCCCCGTCATAGGTGGGGAGCGCCGCGGATGCGGCTTCCTCCGCTATCGGATCATTTTTTAGGCGGTAGGCTATAAGATCAGCTATAGTTATGATTTTAAGATCAAATTTTTCGGCAAACACCTCAAGTTGTGGCATACGCGACATAGTGCCGTCATCGTTCATTATTTCGCAGATAACTCCAGACGGGTTAAGCCCAGCAAGGCGCATCAGATCAACAGAGCCTTCGGTCTGCCCCGCCCGGATTAAAACCCCGCCCGGTCTTGCCCGCAAAGGGAATATGTGCCCAGGGATAGCGAGATCATCCGCCCCCTTTGCGGGATCAATCGCCACCCGCACGGTTTGGGCTCTATCCGCCGCGGATATGCCGGTCGTCACCCCGTCTTTTGCCTCAATGGAGAGGGTGAAAGCGGTGCCGAAACGACTCTTATTGGCATCATCGCGCATCATAAGGGGGAGTTTAAGCTCATCGCACCTTTCCGGGGTGAGGGTGAGGCATATTAATCCGCGGGCATATTTTGCCATAAAATTTATCGCCTCTGGTGTAACAAACTCCGAGGCGATGGTCAAGTCTCCTTCATTCTCCCGATCCTCGTCATCCACAAGGATGACCATCTTTCCTTTCTCTATCTCCCCTATCGCTTCTTCAACATCGGCACGGACATTTTTCATACTTTAAGCTCCGATAATAGTTCCAATATATGTTTGCCGCTATCCTCAGAAGTCATAAGACGCTGAACATAGCGGGCTATAATATCAACCTCAATGTTTACAAGATCGCCAGCACGAACAGCCGAGAGGTTTGTAGTTTCCCTTGTGTGGGGGATAACCGCAACTGAAAAGGAATCCTCCGTGAGGGTTGATACCGTAAGGCTTATCCCGTCAATGGTTACAGAACCTTTTTCCGCAAGGTATTTGCGTATGGAGTGCGGTGCGGACACCGTAAGGGTACCGTCCTTTGTGAAAGATATTACGCGCCCGCTCACGTCCACATGCCCTTGAACGATATGCCCGCCCAATCGGGAATTTAGAGTAAGCGCCCTTTCAAGGTTTACCTTAGAACCTGCCTTTAATATCTTAAATGTACTACGCTGAAAGGTTTCCGCGGAGATAAACGCCTCAAAATGTGCGGGAGAAAAGGTTGTTACCGTGAGGCAGACCCCATTTACCGCCACAGAGTCCCCAAGCAACAATCCTTCTGTTACAACGTTTGCCCCAATTGATATGCTCCCGTTTGAGGCAATCTTTTTAATAACTCCAAGCTCTTCAATGATACCCGTAAACATCTTTTATATATATCATATCAATTTGCGGAATTCAAGATTAAACCCTCCGCTGCGTATTCCTAATGGCAGGAAGCTGCCTGGGCAAATTGCTAATCGGTATGCCAGGAACTATATCTGTATTCTACTGCATTGGCGTTACAAAAAGCCATTAATTTTTCACACCCCTCAAGTCCGCTGAAATTCTCGTATAACAGATTTTTTATATCGCCGCCTTCTTTTGCTAATAGTGCTATAAGGCATTCAGTATTAGCTTCGTCAAATTTATACCAATATTCAAATTCACTCATACCAAAATATTGCTTAGGAGTGCCGCTTAAATCGTGCCCTGATATTTCAAGACATCCATTTTTAATTTCGGCACGCACAATAACCCATAGGCGATCTGTTTTATATTCACATAGAATGAAGGTATCTAGCTGATTCATTTATTCTCCCGCTTATCATAGGCTTGGTCAAGGTTATTATTATGCGTAATGTTGCTTATCATATGTTCACCGGTTATTCATTTGTCATACTTCATTTATGATAGGAGCTCCTATTTCTATCCCGCTATGAATATTTTTGTCGTTTATTGCGCCAAGTATTATTCCCAGGCTATTGCCTCATTTTTTGACTATTGTTTTCATAACCCTCTCCACAGGCATATACTATGTTTATACTTTTGTCAAAGGTAATCCTATTTTTATCCTCGGGTTCTCCTTTGCGCACCCCATAGCAATGTCGGGAAAATCTAAATCTCCTTAACTATGAAGATAAAAGGCAGAGTATATCAAATTTTCCTTCTTATTCTCTTGCGCAAAAGGGAAAGATAGCATACTCTGCTTACTATGCAAGTTATTCAATCCTTTGGGTATCATTCGGAAAATCATTGGAATGAGGAGGGCAGTATTTTCGATGGATGACATACCATATGAGCTAGTGCGTTCCAAGCGCAAAACGCTAGCCCTAACTATTAACAGGGAAGCGGGGCTTGTGGTTCGCGCCCCTATGCAAGCAGGTGAGGAGGCTATCAGCGCCTTTATCCGCGAGAAAGCGCGCTGGATTATTGACAAGCAGCGTCAAATTATGGATTACAGAGCCAATCAAGCTCCTTTCACTTTGGAGAATGGGCAGAGTCTGCTGTTCTTAGGAAAGTCTTACGCCGTTTTGCGCGATAGTGTCAGGAAAGTAACTGTAGAGCAAACCTGCATAAGGGTTCCGAAGAGAATGCCTCTTGAAGGCTTTGTTGACTGGCTGAGAGAGCAATGCGGGAAGATTATCCGCAAACGTCTGAATTACTACGCCCGCCTAATGGGTGTCAAATATGCATCCACCAGGCTGTCTGAGGCAAAGCGCCGCTGGGGTTCGTGCGGATCAAAAAACAACCTGAACTTTGCCTGGCGGCTTGTAATGTGCCCGCAATCCGTCATTGACTATGTGGTGGTTCATGAGCTCTCCCATATTGTCTATAAGAACCACGGCGCGCACTTCTGGTCTCATGTAGCCGCGGTGATGCCGAACTTCAAAAAAGAGCGGAATTGGCTGCGTCAGAACCACAAACTGTTGGATCTTATATAGTCGGAAAACATATATTATGAAAAGCCCCTTCCCAAACAGCACTTGAAAATATTAAACTGTGAGGTAAGTCGCGGCAGCGCATAATGTTTACCGCTTCTATGTGGAGTTGAATAGTTATAGACCGAAAATTTGGCGCAGATTTGAGATAAACGGGGAAAAACCATAGCGGAACTTGGCTATGTGCTTATGATTATGTTTGAAATGCAGGCATATCACCTGTTCTGTTTCACGGAAAATAGACGCGACGAATTCCTCGCCGACCTGCGCTTATACTTCAGCGAGAAAAAAAATTGAATCCCTAATGGAGCATGACGACTTCAAGAATTTTCCAAAAGAAATCCGCTGCGAATTGGACAACGAGGATATCTACATACCTGAAGGCGTGTCCTTTCAAGAAGCAGACAAAATAACCCTCAGCCATATAATTGCCAGACCCGCCCGGCATCTGACATTTAACTATGATTACGGCGACAATTGGGAAGTATCTCTGAAACTTGAAGAATATGAAAAGCGTGAAGTTTCTCTCGCAGTGCTCCCCCGAGTGATTGACGGCGCTGGTTTCGGCATTATAGAGGATGTCGGCGAAACCTGCGGTTTGGCGGAGCTTGCCAAAGCGTTGAAAAAGGATAAAGGCGAATCTCATGAAGAGTATTGCGCTTGGCTTGACAGCAAAACCCTTAACCTTGAAGCCTTTGATATTGAGGATATGAACTTTTGCTTGAAAAAGCTGCTCCATGTTTATGGGGAAGTCTATGAATGCGAATTGGCTCCTACCAAACAGATGCAGGAGGTTCTGTTTAGGAAATACAAAGGCAAAGACGGGCGCGGGTATTGAACGTTATTATCCGGATTTTACCGCGGAGCGCGGGCAAACGGCGTTATCCTCCCCCCAACCAGCTGCCCTGCAGCCGCAAATACCACAAACAGCGGAATGAACCAACTTGACACGCCAAAAAACACCCTGATTGCTATTATAATTGGAACAGCGGCGTGAACGGCGATAAACCAAGAGGGGGAAAACTTTTTTACCCTCTTTCTCCAATATCCCAGCGGGATGTTTGTCAAAAAACAGAAAGCGGAAAGGGCTATTGGGATCATTTATAGGGAAAGTGCCATACACGAAAAGACTTTTAAGCTCTTTACCGCTTCTTTTTTTTCCAAAACCGCATCAATATGAGCGCCGAACAGTTTCAGTACCGCTTCCTCTTCAAAGGGGGAAAACTTTGCCGCGCGGTAAGCGTCCGTATCAGCAAAGAGGGGGAGGCAGGCGGCAGCCGTTTTATCTATTGCAAACCCCTTGCGGATTTGGGCGCAGCTTTCACATATTATCCCCTCTCTGTGGAGAGTAAGCGCTCCCTCCATCTTTCCGCAGGCGCATGAGTGATAAAACCAGAAACCGGCGTCTTTTAGGAGCCTGTAAATTGCATATAGAGAGATTTCACGGCAATTTTCCGAAGTGAATTTTAATATTAACTTCCAAAATGCGGCGGAGAACTCCCCAAGGGGAAAGAGCTGATCAAAGAAGTCAAAACAGAGGTTTAGGCGAACCGCAATATCGGGGTTATTTATATAGTGGTAGTAGTCTGGATTGTGGGAAAAAGAGCGGAAGTGGGAGAGGCCGCCTGATTTGAGGGAAAATGAGAGAGAGCCCGGTATAAGGCAGACTGGAGCGCCCTTTTTGCCGAAGGCGTTTTTTATGAAGAGCTTTATCTTGCCGTGGTTGCTACTCACAGCAGATGCCACTGCAGAAGAATCGGAATACGGGCAGAGCCGGTAGATAACCGCCGGCTCCCCTTCAATCAGAGAAGAGTCATAAGGCATAGCGCCACACTGAAATAGATTGTAAGCCCCGTTATATCGTTAAAAGTGGATATGAAAGGCCCTGAGGCAACGGCAGGGTCTATTTTCATCTTCATAAGGAAGAGGGGGACAAAGGTTCCGGAAAATGCCGCAAACGACATGGCGCAAAATAAGGCAACCCCCACTATTATCCCGATTCCGGAAGACGTATGAAACAGAGGCGCCAGAAAAAACACCGGAATTGCGCTTACTATCCCCATAAGAAGCCCCACCCGCAGCTCTTTCCATAGGACGGGGAAGTTATGTTTCGCGTCTATCCGTCCGATTGCTATATTGCGGATGGTAATCGTGGAAGATTGACTCCCCACATTCCCTCCCATAGCCATGATTACAGGCATAAACGCCGAAAGCACAAGAAATTCATTTAACTTTCCTTGAAAGAAAGATATCAGGATGCCCGAAAACATCTCCCCGATCAAGGTTATCAGAAGCCAAGGCAGACGCACTCGCGCGCTTTTTATAACATTTTCATCATATGCAAGTTCCGCCTGTGGTGTACCCGTAATGCGGTAGACATCTTCTGTCGCCTCTTCCCTGATAACGTCAATTATATCGTCAAAGGTAATAATCCCCTGAAGCTGCCGCTGTTCATTTACAACGGGAAGCGCCATAAAGTCATATTTTGCAACAAGCTTTGCGGCATCCTCCTGATGGACAGAATCTGTTACGGAGATAACATTTGTTGTCATAACATCTCTGAGTTTATGCTCCGGCGGGTTTAGGATAAGTTGCCTTAAACTTAAAACCCCCGTAAGGCGCTCTTCAGAATCAACAACGTAAATATAATATATCATCTCCACATCGGCGGATTTATGGATGGTCTTGGTTGCCTCTTTAATGGTAGTTTCCTCCGGGAATGCCACATAATCCGTGTTCATCATAGCGCCGGCGGTTTTTTCGGGATAGTGAAGGAGCTCTTCAATCTCGGTAAGCTCGTTTAAGGTGACGTATTGGGCAAGGTTCTCTTTTACATCTTCGGGAAGGAGCCGGAGGATAAAAGATTTATCATCGGATTCCATCGCCATAATAACTTCGCCGGCTCTTTTCGGATCGGCGTCCTCAAAGTAGTCTATTATCTCTTTCTCTCCCAACTCTAAAATTATCTCGGCAAGGAGGGCGGTATTATTAAGGTAGGTGAAAAGCCCTTTTTTATCTATATCCGTAAGGTTGGTTATGATCTGGGCAATATCCGCAGGGTGGAGCTTATTTAAAAGTTTATAGAGGGGGCCTTTTGCATTGCGGCGCACAAGTTTTTTTACGTTTTCAAGCGTAACTCTTAAAGATGTATTCATATTTATAAAGGGTTACCCACTTTAACCCACAGGCTAAGGTGGACATTTTTTCCGAAGTGCGCTTTCAGCTCCTTGCGGGCGTTAATGCCTATCTCTTTGAGCATATGCCCCCCCTTCCCCAATATTATCGGCTTATGACTCTCTTTGGAAACCATAATGGACGCATCAATATACACCGCTTTCTCTGTATTTTCAATGTTGTCTGTTTCAACAAAGATGCTGTATGGGATCTCTTTATGCAAAAGGAGGAATACCTGCTCCCGAATAAACTCCGCCGTTAGGAAGAGATCTGTTTGAGTGGTGACCTGATCGGAGGAATAAGCAGCTTGGGCGGTAGGGAGAGCGTCTGCGATAAGGTATTCAAGTTTTTCTATATTCAAGCCCTGTCGGACAGATATAGGGATAATATGAAGGAAGTTGGCAAACTCCGAATATTTGTCCGCCGCGTCAAGGAGCTCTTTCCGGCTATATATGTCTGCCTTAGAAAGCGCCAATATTACCGGTGCGCTCCCGGCGGCAATCTTTTCCAAAAGGAGATAGAAATCACTTTTTCTATCTTTCCGCGGTTCCGCCAAAAGGCAGACCAGATCCACAGAAAGGATAGCCGCTCCTGTTTCATGAATCATCAGCTTATCTATGCGGGAGTTGCCGGTATGATAACCCGGAGTGTCTACAAAGATTATCTGATAAGCCGGCGTGGTCTTTATCCCCCTTATGGAATTGCGGGTAGTCTGGGGCTTGGGAGAGGTAATGGAAACTTTTCTCCCTAAAATGCAGTTCAACAAGGTGGATTTGCCCACATTAGGCAGCCCCGCAATAGCTACATTGCCGCAACGAAAAGGTATATTCAACGCGGATCTCCTTGTAACAGGGAATATTGCCTGCAACAGAAAATACTATCATCAATCTTTCATAAATGCAAAGCCTTCCCTCGCTCTGCTGATTATTATCTGCATATTTCATCTCATCTGCCGTCCGCCGGCCAGCGGTGTGGGCTTTTGCAGAGCTGTAAGCCAAGCGGGCAGGCATTGAATTTATAGGTTCTTGGGATACTAAAAAGATGGAATTTGCCGAAAAAAGCAGGGGACTATTAGCGGCGCACAAACGATCCGAGACAAGGCGCTTTTGGCAGACAAAGCTGCCAAAAGCGCCTATTTCAAACACTAAAGGGCAAAAAGCTTCGCCTTCTCCAATATCACGCCACTATCGTTTTTACATATTCCCCAAGGGCTTTTATCCCGTTGTTTGCCCATACGTTGTGGAGCGTCATTGCTCCGGCTTGCGAGAATACATAGTTTCTGAACGAGTTGAAATCTTTTGCAGAATTCGGATTAATCTTATATATATCAGCTGCAATACTTTTTAATGCGGCGATGGTATTCTGCGCCGCCGGAACGCTTAACACCCAGTCGTGATCGCCAAGGTGAGTGATATAATTCTCCTGGCGGTCAAAGAGCCCCATTCCATCAGCGCCGGTTAATACCCCCGCTTTATACGGATCAATCCCGGATATAATACCTGCGGCCTTTATCCACCCCAAAATACTCTCCCGCTCTTCTTTTGAAGTGGGAGAGGCGTGGGCGGATGCCATAGCTACCGTCAACTCCGGGGGAAAATTGCAGTATAGAGCTTCCGAAATGCTTAGAATATGGTGCGCCCCTGTGCCCGCTATACTTATCTCTGTCAAGGTATCATAATCGGCTGTCCATTGGAAAACCCACGGTTTGTGAAAATCGTGAAGAAGCTGGGCAAGGATCACTATATCCCTGTTTACGTCATAGCCGTAGACCATAGGATAGGTGTCCGCAATATGGTTAGCGATGGATATATTCGCCGCCAGATGCGTAACGAGCCCGCCTGGATAGGAGTGATGGCTCTGGTATCCGCTGCCTGGAGTTGTAAGCACAGGTTGGGGCGCCTTGCCTGTTTGCGCTTTCGGAAAAAGAACATCCACGGTTATATCTTTGCGGATATACCCTGCTTTTAAGAGCTCCGCCGCTGTTTTCTCCCGATCTGAACCGCTTGCAAAACGCTTTATGAGAGTTGGGGCAGGATTTTCAAGATAACGCTCTCCTATTCCGCGAAGGGCTTTGGCTTCAATCCTTGTCACCATATATTTCAGATAACCTATCCCCTTATTTATCATTGCGGAATTTTCCGCCGCCTGAAACGGCGCCATTTTAAGACATTCCGCAAGGGTCGTCCTCTTTGTTTCAGCGGAAAATACATCCCGCGCCAGCCCCAGCATCCCTGCCGCGGCGATTCCTGCCATAAAAGTTCTTCTGGTCATAAATACACCTCATAAAAAATTGGGGAGGGAAACCTTGCAATTATTCGGTTTGCCCGCCCATTACACTATTTTCACGGACGCAGGCTTCTCCCCAATCCGGATTTAAATATTATTCCGCCAATCACCGCCGTGAACGGCGCCACCGCCACAATCCCTATGCTTCCCGATAAAGTCGCCAATATCTCCGCGGAGACATAACTTAAATTTAAGATGTTTTCCAGCGGTATCCCCTGTGCCATGAAATACATCAGCAGAGAGATATAGCTCCCCGAATATGCCAGCAAGAGAGTGGTGGTCATGGTGCCGATTACCGCCCTCCCAACATTAAAGCCTGATGAGATAAGCTCTTTTAGGGATATGCCCGGCGCTTTCTCTCTGATCTCCTGAAGGGCGCTTGCAATATCCATAGCAACATCCATTATCGCTCCGGAGGACGAGATAACAATAGAGGCAAGGAAGATAAGGGTGATATTAAGGTGGGGGAAACCGGAGTAGAGGAGTATCTCCGTGAACGGTTTTACCGCTCCGTTTACCCTAAAGAAAGCTCCGAATAAAACAGCAAGGAGAAACGTCAGGAATATCCCCGCACAAGCCCCCAAAAAGCTGACCAATCCTCGCTTGTTTAACCCTCCCACTAAAAACATTATGCAACCCGTAAGGAAGAAGGTTGTTAAAAGGGCGATCGGCAAAGCTCCCAAAAAACCGTGGAGGATGGAGGGGATAAATACTTTCCAGAAAACCGCCACAGATAAAAGGAAGGAGAGGAGGCTTTTTAATCCGGTAAAGCCTGCAAAAAAGAGGAGAGTTCCCGCGAATACGACAAATAAGATGATCGCCGTATTTATGCGGTAGTAATCAAAGGCTACGGAGGATATGACGGCGCTGCCGTTCTCATCAAGCGTAAGCCCCATCAGTATCTTGTCTCCCGGGGCAAAGACCTTGTCTACCTCCATCTTCCCCACAATATTGTTGGAAGCCTCGCATATCTCCCCTTTAAACTTCCCCGACAGCACGCGGGCTTTTATGTTCTGAACCCCCTGCTTAACTATGCCGAATTGGCGCACCATGCTGTCATCGGTTTCGATAACCATCGCCTTTACCCGCACAGTTCCTTCATAAGCACTGCTCCTGAACCCGGTGGGGAGGAGGAATAGTGCTATGGTGACAAGAGCGACCGTGCAGGTAAAGATCAGGTCTTTCTTTACAGCTTTGAAGCGGTTTTTCATCTCTCTGCAAAACTATCTGGAGAGCGCTACTTTCTTACCGGCTGTTTCCACCCCTGCAAGGGCTGCCAGATATTTGTATATATCCGTATTGTCATAGTAGCCGGTAAAGTGCTGTCCGCCTTTCCCTATGGCAAAAACAGGTATAGGAACGCCGGTATGCGCATAACTTGTCCACCCTATCCCCGCCCGTTGGTTCATTATCTGAGTTAGTTTAACGGTAAGAGGTTCATATCCTCCGAACAGGAGAAAGAGCATCTGATCTGTGGTATTTTCAAGCTCCCCGCCCATACTCCGCTTAAAAGCAAGCTGCACCTGCGCCTGCTCGTCACTTGAGAGTTCGCTTACAGCAAAACCAAAATAGTTTTTAATCTGCGAATCCAGATCTGAAAGGAGGCCACCCGCCGCTGCGGATTTCTTATACGGGGTTAATATCTCATCGTTAAAGCGGATGAAAGAGCCTTTTTGTGACGCTACCTTATCAAAAAAGGTTGCATATTGCGTGCCTGCAAATCCCAAGGTCATTCCGCCGGTTTCGTGATCTCCGGTCACTATGATAACCGTATCGTTTGGGTGCTTGTTGTAAAAGGCGACAGCCTCCTGAACCGCTTTGTCAAGGGAGATAACATCGTGGATTGCGGCGGCGGCATCATTTGCATGGCAAGCCCAGTCAATCTTCCCGCCTTCCACCATAAGGAAAAAACCTTTGCTGTTATCAAGGATTTCTATCGCCTTTTTAGTGTGTTCCGCGAGGGACAGGTCGTCTGCCTTACGGTCAACTTCATAGGACATGGATTTTGCATCTTGGAGCTTTTCGTTGATCATAATAAGCTTTGAACCTTTCAGCTTTTTGAAGTCGGCGTTGCTGTTAACTACTTTATAGCCGTTATCCTTAAAAACCGAGTAAATATCGGGCTGTCCGTCTTTCCCTTTCTCTTTTACAAAACCGCCGCCCGCAAAGTAGTCAAATCCGCTCTTTGCAAGCTGAACAGCAATATTGTACATATCGCCGCGGGATTCAACCGCCGCATAAAAAGAAGCGGGGGTTGCGTGATCCAGTGACACGGAGGATATGATCCCGATCTTATACCCTTTCTTTTTCATGTCATAGGTAATCGGGGTATATTTAACACGTTTTGCGGGGTCCATATTGATTATGCCGGACAAAGTTTTATACCCCGAAGCCATAGCGGTGCCGGCGGATGCGGAATCGGTTATAAAAGAGCCCGCGTCATAAGTAGTCATAATCCCAGCGTTGGGAAAGCGGGTGAACGTCAGTTTTTTTATATCCACATCACTTCCGGCAAGCGCCCCCGCATATACCTCCGCGGAGCTAATCTGCGGCATCGCCATCCCGTCCCCGATAAACAGAAAGATATACTTTGCCTGCTGAGCATGCGCACAAATCCCCATAAAGATAAGGGCGAACGCGCACATTAAAATCCTTTTCATAAAACACCTCATAATTATAATGATAAGTGCAAGTCTAAAGGCATTGTGTAAAATTTAAAACGGAGATAGCGTAAAAAATATATGAAAAGTCGGGATTAATTCAGCTTTTAAAAATCTGTAAAAGTTCTTAACTACACTTACATTTTTTTTAATTTTTGCATATTTTGATAGATTTTGTAACTTTATTTAAATTTTCCTTGCTAAACCGATAGTTTTTTTATTAAAATGTGTTATGAAAATATCGTTGGAAAAGAAGCTTTTTTTTGTTACGATAGTACCCTTAATAGTAGGTTTTATCAGTCTTTTGCTTGTCCGCTATATGATAGTTAACTTGGTTAAAAGGGACGCTATGGAGTTGCTTTCGCTGGAAGTGGAACTCAAGGACACTGAATTACAATCGCTCTATTCTGAAAATGTCTTTCAGGTGGATTCTCTCTCTAATGAGCTGGAGCTCCTTATGGAAAAGGGGATCTTAACCAGAGAAGTAGCTGCAAAAGTAACAGAAAACTATATAAGCCGCTTCGGTTTTTTTGGCGGAGCACTCATATTTGAACCGAATGTATTGGGCGAGGATGCGGATTTTGCCGGAGCAAAATACCACGACAAACAGGGGCACTTTATCCCCTATTGGTTCATTGAAAACGGAGTCTTGATACAGGAAACGCTTTCCAGTTACTCCGGCGAAGAGTGGTATGAAACGCCGAGATCCACAAAGAAGATAGTGCTTACAGAACCTTACTGGTATGAAGCGGGCGGCGCGAGCTACCTTATGGTTACGATTGCCGCCCCTATAATCCATTCCGGCAAGGTAATCGGCGTTAATTCGTATGATTTCCTCCTCGACGGATTTCAAAAATATATAGAGAACATAAAGCCGTTCGGTACGGGGAATGCTATCCTTATTACTGATAGAGGGGCTATTATTGCGGCGTCGGACAGAGAACTTGCAAGCAAGTCCATGTCAAATATCAAGGAAATCCCCCAATATTCACTTTCTTCCGCCCTGAAAGATTCAGTAGCCGGCAAACAAACCTCTTTTACCTGGAAAGATAAGAAGGGAAGGCAGGCTATGAGCATTGCCGTGCCCGTGAAAGCAGCGGGGATGGATAAATCGTGGATGCTTTTGGTAACCGCCTATAATAAAAGCGCTTACTCCAATGCGGGGCTGGATAATCTTGAGATTATCTTTGCTTTTATTTTAGCGGCAATCATTGTGGCGATCTGCGGGATTACCGCCTTTTCAAGGTTCTTTATCCTCCGCTATCTCAGGGGGTTTATGGAGGCGTTTAAGGACGTTACCGAAGGCGAGGGGGATCTGACAAAAACCATCGCTATAGACAGCGGAGATGAGTTTGAAACCCTTGCGGAGCAGTTAAATACCTTCGTAATCCGCCTTTCCTACATTATAAAAGATATTAAATCCAGCGCCGACCGCTCCACCGCCAATGCGGGGGAGATAGGGGAAAACCTTTTGGGGCTGCAAACCTCTTTCTCTCAGCAGAGTGCGGATATATCCTCCGTCAATATGGTTCTGGAAGGGGTGGTAAATTCTTCAAAGGGGGTAGTGGAAACATTAAAAAATAATGAGAGTGTGGTTTCCGGCGCTTCCGTCAAGATTCTTGACGGTGAGCATAACCTTAACGAGCTTTATATTTCTATGGAGAAGATAAATACCATTACCGTATCCCTCTCCACAACGGTGTCAGAACTTGGGCAAGCCTCCGCACAGATTGGAGATATATTAAACGCTATCAATGACATAGCCGATCAGACAAACCTTCTGGCGTTAAATGCGGCAATAGAGGCGGCAAGGGCAGGGGAAGCAGGGCGCGGCTTTGCGGTGGTGGCAGACGAGGTGAGAAAGCTTGCCGAGCGCACTCAGAAATCCACACAGGAGATTAAAGGGATAATACTTGCTCTCCAGACGGAAACCGACAGGGCGGCCGAAGAGATGGCTATTGCTGAAGCAAGCGTCAAGGAGAGTATCGCCATAGCGGAATCAGCGAAAGATTCCTTTAAAGGGATGGTAAATGTTGTGGGCACCATAGATGCCAACAGCAAATTGATCACCGCTTCCATAGAAGATCAAGTGTCCGCCATAACAGGGGTTAATGACAGCGCTCAGGACATCAGCGCCCTGTTGGATAGTTGCAACCAGACCATAGATATATTTAACAAGTCGGTTCAAGAGCTCACCGAGGCATCTCAAAAAACAAAAACGCTTCTGGACAGGTTTAAAGTATGATTCCGGGCGGCTTCAGCGATTAAAAGCAGGGGCGCTCCGGGGCGTTTAAATTAAGAAATCCCTTTGTCACAGGCTAATTTTATAACGCCTTTTTCAGCATATTGCAGGCGGCAGCTTTTTCTGCGCTCTTTTTGTTCTTTCCGCTGCCTTCCGCAGAGATTTCCCCTTTTTCCGTTACTATCTTTACCACCGCCACAAAGGTTTTATCGTGGTCTAAACCTTTTTCTTCCGCTATTGCGTATGTCGGGAGGCATCCGTAACGCTGCTGAGCGATATGTTGCAACTCTGATTTGCTGTCAGAATGAAAGGCAGTTTCATAGGTTTGCTCAAGAAGATCTTTAAATTTAAGGAGGACCATCTCTCTTGCGGCGGAAAAGCCGCCGTCAACAGATACCGCAGCGATTACTGCCTCCATTGCATCCGCCAGGATAGCCCTCTTTTCCCGTCCGCCGCTTAACTCCTCCCCTTTGCCGAGAAGGATAAAGCTGCCAATATTCAACTTTTGAGCTGCCTTGAACAAAAAATCCTCGCTCTCCATACAACTGCGGAGAAAAGAGAGTTCCCCCTCATTTGCCTTCGGATAGAGCCCCATAATGTGCTCCGTAAGGATAAGGTGCAAAACCGCATCTCCTAAAAACTCCAAACGCTCATTGGACGGAAAACCTTGCTCATTGCTGTAGGAAGAGTGGGAGAGCGCCTCCCAAAGAATTAACTTGTTTTTGAATGTATATCCCAGCTGAACTTCTAAGCTCAGAATATTAACCCGTATATCAACCTGTATGTCACCCTTCATATTTCTTAAAGAGAACGCACCCGTTGGTGCCCCCAAAGCCGAAGGAGTTGCTTAAAGCATATTTTATATCTGCTTTTACGGGCTTATGGGGAACGTAATTAAGATCACATTCCGGATCTGGGTTGTCAAGGTTGATGGTAGGCGGGATGATTCCGTTTTTAAGAGCCATAATGGAATATATTGCTTCTATTGCGCCCGCCGCCCCAAGGGTGTGACCGGTCATGGATTTGGTTGAGCTTATAAAAAGCTTTTTGGCGTGCTGTTTAAAAAGATCTTTTATTGCAAGGGTTTCCAAGCGGTCGTTATATGGCGTGGAAGTGCCGTGAGCGTTGATATACCCCACTTCTTCGGGGGCTATCCCCGCATCTTTAAGCGCCATTTCCATTGCCCGCCGGGCGCCGCTCGCGGTTTCATCTGGTGCGGTGATATGGTAGGCATCCCCTGTAAGCCCGTAACCGGAAACTTCCGCCAAAATAACGGCATTGCGTTTAAGGGCGTGCTCTAAGCTCTCAAGTACTAAAACTCCCGCGCCTTCACCCATAACAAAACCGTCCCTATCTTTGTCAAACGGACGGGAAGCTCTTTCCGGCTCATCATTCCTTCGGGAAAGCGCCTTCATATTGGCAAAACCCGCCACAGCGACTTCTGTCAACGGGCTTTCCGTGCCCCCTGCCAGCATAACATCAGCGTCTCCCCGCTCTATGAGTTTTGCGGAATCCCCTATGGCGTGGGTGCCGGTGGCACACGCGGTTACTACGCTAAGGTTGGGACCTTTCAGCTGATAACGAATGGAGAGAAGCCCGCTGGCCATATTTATGATGGCGCCGGGGATAAAGAAAGGGGAAACTTTGCGGATACCGCCTTTCAAAAAATCGGCATAGGTGGAACAGATCGATTCAAAGCCACCGATACCGGAGCCTATATCCGCACCAGCCCTAAACGGATCATAATCTCCAACGGACAGATTTGCCGCCTCCATTGCCATAGCTCCGGCGGCAACAGCAAACAGATGAACCCGATCAAAGCGGCGCGCTTCTTTCGGATCAACGTATTTACTGTAATTAAAGTCTCTGACTTCTCCGGCAATCCGAGTCGGCCACCCTTCGGTGTTAAAACGGGATATAATCCCAATGCCACTCTTTCCGTTTAAAACGGCATCCCAATTTGCAGAGAGATCGTTTCCCAGAGGAGAAACGATCCCCAACCCTGTTACAACTATGCGTTTTTTCATCGTTTGCCTCAATACCGCGCAGTGCAGGTAATAGGTTGACTAGCTTTGTTTACTCTTAATGTAATTTAAGGCATCGCCCACAGTTTTGATCTTGTCAGCATCCTCGTCACTGATTTCAACATTGAACTCTTCCTCAAACGCCATAACAAGCTCAACTGTATCAAGGGAATCCGCTCCCAGATCATCAATGAAAGACGATTCCAGAGTAATATCGTTTCCATCGGGAACGTTCAGCTGCTCCGCAACAATCTTTTTTACTTTCGCTTCAAGCTCAGACATAAAATTTTCCTCCAAACATATTTAAAATCTATAGATATAATCCACCGTTAGTATGAATAACCTGCCCTGTTATATATTCCGCAGATGGGAGGGCAAGGAATCTGACCGCGTCCGCAACTTCATCCGCAGTCCCAAGTCGTTTAACAATAGCATAATTTAAGTAATCGTCAATTAAAACATTGTCTGTTTTTTTTATCAGCTTTGTATCCGTAAGACCGGGTGCCACCGCATTGACCGTAATATTACGGGAACCGAGCTCCTTTGCAAGGGTCTTAGTAAGAGCAACCGCCCCGCCCTTGGAGGCTGAGTAAGCTCCCTCCCTCTTAATGCCTAAAAATGCCGCATAGCCTATTATATTTATGATCCGTCCCCACCTCTTCTTCATCATATGCCGTGCGGCAGCGCGGGAAGCATAAAATATGCCGTAAAGGTTGGTTTGCAAAACTTGATCGATCTCTTCATCCGTTGTTTCAAGGAGGGATTTTTCATGGCGAATCCCTGCGCTGTTGATAAGAATATCCACTCCACCCAGAGGAGATGATTCAATGGCGGCAAAAACCTCTTTGCAAGAGGCGCTGCTGCGAACATCCAGATAAAATATCTCGGCAGCGCTTCCTGCTGAAATAATCCTGTCTGCAAGGGCAAGAGCTCCTTCCTTATTGTTATGGTATGCAAGGGCAAGGCGCGCCCCGGACCCTGCAGCCTTTAAAGCGCAGGCGCCTCCAATCCCTCCGGTTGCACCGATAACCAGGGCTGTTTTATTTTCAAGCTCTTTCATAGATACATCCCCCCGTTAATATGGAGAGTCTGCCCCGTGACATAATCCGATAGGGGGGAAGCAAGCCAATTTACCGCATTTGCCACCTCTTCCGCTGTTCCCGCTCTTCCAAGCGGAATAGAGGAGAGCATCCCTTTTTTTATCTCTTCCGGGAGAGCTGCGGTCATATCTGTTTTAATAAAACCCGGCGCCACCGTATTTACCCGCACCCCGCCGTAACCGAATTCCGCTGCGCACGAGCGGGAAAAAGCAGCGAGAGCGCCTTTTGATGCGGAATAGTTTGCCTGACCCGGATTCCCCGAATACCCCACCACGCTTGAAATATTTATAACTTTCCCGTAACCTTTCCGCAGCATGGCAGGGAGCGCCTCTCTGGTACAATATATCGCTCCCTTCAGGTTTACGGAGATAACCGTTTCAAAATCCTCGTCGCTAAGCCTGATAAAGAGGTTGTCTCTGGTGATTCCCGCATTGTTCACAAGGATATCCGGCTCAAAATTGCGGGCGTGCAGAGCGGCAAAGAGGGCTTTAACTCTATCCGGTTTTTCTACAGAGGCTTGAACTGCAAAGGCGGAACCTCCCTCTGATATGATCTGACGGACAACTTCCTCCGCTTTGGACTGACTGCCTGAATAGTTTACCGCCACTTCCGCTCCGCTTGCCGCAAGCGAGAGGGCTATCCCAGCGCCAATCCCTCTGGATGCGCCGGTGACAAGGGCGGCTTTGCCCGCAAGAGTAATCATAGTTTATTTATATCTTCGGCGGTTGATATACTTATGCACTCCGCTCTCTTATCGATCTTTTTTATAAGAGATGTGAGCACAGAGCCTGCCCCCACTTCAATAAACCGATTAACTCCCTCTTTAACAAGGGTTTCCACAGATTGAAGCCATTTAACCGAACCGGTGATCTGGCGGGTTAAGGCATCCCGCACCTCCTCGGGTTCCCTCTCAATCTTTGCATCAACGTTATTTATGACCGGAACAGAGAGTCTGTTGATTGTGATATGTGAAAGGTATATTGCCATCTGACTCTGCGCGCTCTCCATAAGGTAGGAGTGGAAAGGGGCGCTTACCGCGAGGGGAACAATCCTCTTGGCGCCTTTTAGTTTCATAATATCCGCGAATCTGTCCAGGGCAACCGCATCCCCCGCCACCACAGTTTGGGACGGTGAGTTATAGTTGGCGGGCTGAACCTTTTCCCGCGGGATGCTAGCGGCGGCGCACGCTTCCTCAATATCTCTATTATTGCTCCCTATTACTGCCAACATTCCGCCTTCGCCTATCGGTGCCGCCATCTGCATAAATTTGCCGCGATTGTGCACCGCCGTTACCGCATCTTCAAAAGAGAATCCGCCCGCCGCAAGCACCGCCGTATATTCGCCCAACGAGTGCCCTGCAAAGTAATCAACTTTTACTCTGTCTTTAATTAAGTTCCAAAGCACGCAGCTATGGGTGAGCAGAGCAGGCTGCGCATTTTCGGTGAGGGTAAGAAGGTCGTTCGGACCGCTGAACATTATATCGCTTAACGAGTATCCAAGCTGTTTGTCCGCAATGCTGAAGAGATCGGTTGATTTAATAAGATCCCTCCCCATGCCAACTTTCTGTGAACCCTGACCGGGAAAAACTACAGCTGTAGCCATAAAAAAATGCCTCCAAAATTTACAAAGCAATTATAATCTATAATTAAGAGTATTGTAAGAATAAAATCCATATCAGGCGGGGTTACGCAAAGCTGTCAATAAGTTAAAACAGCCCCCGCCCAAGTGAACCCGCCCGCAAAGGCGGCAAGGAGGATGTTATCCCCTCTCTTGATCCTTCCGGTGCGCACCCCTTCGTCAAGGGCGGTGGGTATAGTGGAGCTTGAAGTATTGCCTCGGCGTTCAATATTCTGCATTACTTTTTCCATATCAAGGTTTACACGCTTTGCCACAGCCTGCATAATGCGGATATTTGCCTGATGCGGAATCATTATATCTATATTGCCGAGGGTAAAATCTGCATCGCGAATCGCTTGCTCGGCGGCATCCCCCATGGATTTTACCGCAACTTTAAAAACTTCGTTCCCTTTCATGGTTAAAACCTGATCATCGTTTATATACAAGAGCTCCGCATAACTCCCGTCAGAATGCATATTATAGGAACGCAGTCCCGGCTCCTCTGATGCTTGTAAAACCGCCGCTCCTCCCGCATCCCCAAAAAGAATGCACGTTCCTCTGTCCTTCCAGTTGGTGACAGAGGTTAGTTTTTCACCGGATACCACCAGAATGTTTTTATATTTTCCGGTGGAAATCATATCGCTTGCAACGCTTATCCCTTGAATAAAGCCGGTGCAGGCGGAGTTCAAGTCAAAAGCAAAGCAGTCCGGTATCCCCAGACGATTTTGCAGATGAACCGCTGCGGAAGGCACCCTAAACTTAGGGGTAAAGGTTAAAAAGATAACCCCGTTTATGTCTGACGGGGCAAGCCCCGCTGCTTCCAGAGCTTTTAATGCGGCGTAATAGCCAATGTCCTCAGAAGTCTCATTTTCGGCGCATATATGACGGGTGCGTATCCCCGTTCTTTCAACTATCCACTGATCGTTGGTCTCAACGATCTTTGAAAGATCATCATTTGTAAGGATTCTCTCCGGAAAATAGGAGCCGGTTCCGGCTATCTTTGCATAAATCATTTACTTTCCTCAACTTTTTATTATTGCTTTAAAGCAGATTTAACGAGTTTATGACATCTAATTTAATGGATTCGTTCATTTTGGATAAAACCATACCTTTTGCTACTCGAACAGCATTTTTTACAGCGTCCGCAGTTGCCCGCCCATGCCCGATAATGCAGATGCCGCCGACGCCTAAGAGGGGCGCCCCGCCGTATTCCTCCGGATCAGCCCGGTGTTTTATACGCAAAAGCGAGGGATACATAAGCAGCGCGCCTAATTTAACGAGCAGACTGCGCCTAAGCTCGCTCTTAAAGACAGTTCCTATAAAGGATGCCACAGCTTCGCTGGATTTTAAGGCGACATTGCCTATAAAACCATCGCAGACCATAACGTCCGCAATCCCCTTAAAAAGCTCTTTAGGCTCAATATTCCCTATAAATTTCAGAGCTTTGCACTCTTTTAAGCGGACAAAAGCGTTTTTGGTGATCTCGTTGCCTTTCACATCTTCCTCGCCTATGCTTAAAAGCCCGACTTTAGGGGTCTCTATCCCCAAGATTGCCTTAGCGTAGGCGGAACCCATAATGGCAAAGTGAAGATAGTTTTCAACTTTGGAATCAACGTTTGCGCCGGCATCGATCAAAACCGAATGCCCGTTGAGAGAAGGGAGGGCGGTGGCAATTGCCGGGCGGTCTATCCCGTCCAACGTTCTTAATATTAATATTGCGGTTGCCATAACTGCGCCGGTGTTGCCGGCGGAGTAAAAAGCGGAGGCTTCCCCGTCCCTCACAAGACCAAGCCCCACATGCAGAGAGGAGCGGCGTTTGCCGCGTATGATCTGGGAAGGTTTGTCGTCCATATTGACGACTTGATCCGCATGAACCACTGTCAGTCTTGGATCCCCGCGGGGGAGAAGCTGTTTAAGGTGCTCCCGCACCACATCCTCAATTCCTACTAATACAACGTCAATATCATAGGTTTGAACCGCTTTGATAGCCCCTCTAACTATCTCGTGCGGAGCGTTGTCTCCCCCCATGGCATCCACGGCAATCTTCATAGATCTTTTTGCTTTATATATTCTTTTTTATCGTAGTATCCGCAAACCGGACAGACTGTGTGCGACTGCTTGACTGCGCTGCAATTGCCGCACTTTCCGGAACTTAGGCTCTGAACCGTATGGTGACTCCTGCGCGCTCCCTGTTTAGACTTTGTAACCTTATGTTTAGGGTTTCCCATCTATTTCTCCTCCAATCTCTTTTTTAACAGAATTTCCATTTTATTGTTCTTCCCCCCGCCGTGCTCTATGGCATCATCATACTCAACAATATCAACAAACTCTTCGCAGTTATCGCAAGTAATTTTGCCGGGAAGCATAAGGTAGGTTTCCTGCCTTAGGATATTGTGCAGATCCATATAATCTGGGTGCGTAATGTAATAGTCACACTCTTCGTCGCTAAGCTCATAGAGGGAAGAGCTGTCCGCCCCGCCGTCTGCTGCCTCCGGGGTGAGATAAATCTGTATGTTCCCGCCGACTGAGACAACCGTCTCCCCTGTGCAACGGTCGCATATGCCGGAATACTCAAAAACCGCTTCGCCCGACAGCGTATAGTAGTGCCCGCCGTTCTTCTTCTCCGTCTTATATATATTTCCGCTAAAGCTCTTTAATTCAATCTGCTCATCGGGGAAAGAGGCGGAAAACTCAACCGGAGTGACAGACTCCGTCAAATTATCATAATAAATCTTCATCTGAGGCTCTCTTAAACACGCCTTTTTAAGCTGGGGATATATTAATAGATAAAAGAGGCGGTATTGTCAAGAAATATTTATAGTGAAGTAACTTGAATCTGATTCACTTGTGATAATGTCCCGCATATTCACTTGTGAATTTGTCCCTCCAGGGATGACTTTTATTGAGCGCTGTATTATTTTTGGAGTTATTTAGAGCTGGGGGCAGTCATGAGG
>JAITJJ010000052.1 GCA_031278965.1 Deferribacteraceae bacterium | reverse complement strand
ATATATGCTATAAAATAACTCTCCGCACTATTGATGAAGAAAAAATAGAAATAAATGAGTATTCCTCTTTAGAGTTAGTGCCAGAGACAGAGTTGAAAAGTTTTTTTTTGACAAATCCGGCAGTGCCTACGTCAGTAGGGATTCTTGATTTGTTGTAAAAGTATCCGCTGGGTTAACAGAGGAAACACCTGCAGTCCAGTGAGCAGAAAAGTATAAAGCAAAAATATCATAAAGGGGCTCAATAGTCACTTCTCCCGCTAAGCGTATTCTTTTTCACCTCGGTGATCCTTACTTTTACCATATCCCCCGGTGACGCCTTTTCCGCCTTGAAGTTCACTACGCGGTTATATTCTGTTCTGCCGGATAATTGGAACGGGTCTTTTTTTGATACAGATTCCGCTAAAACTTGAACAGTTTCCCCCAACGCTGCCTTATATCGCTTCTCGGTGATCTCCTCCTGTATGGATAAAAGGTATTCCAATCTGCGGGTTTTCTCTTTAAGCGGGATTTCGTCCGGAAGTTTATATGCTCTGGTACCGCTTCTGGGAGAGTAATTAAAGATGTATGCCGTCTCATATTCAACTTCACGAAAAACCTCTGCGGTTTTAAGAAAGTCCGCTTCGCTCTCTCCTGGAAAACCGACTATTATATCTGTGGAAAATCGGAGAGACGGGGTAATTTCAGCCGCTTTCCGCAATTTGTCCAGATAAGAATCCGCCGTATAGCCACGGTTCATCACCTTTAATATCCTATCCGAACCGGATTGAAGGGGGATGTGTATCAGCGGACAGATATTCTTATGTTCTTTTATAACCTCCGCCAATCGCTCGTTAAAATCTTTTGGGTGGGATGTAACAAAACGTATGCGGACGCCCTTTGAAATAGCCGCCGTTTCCGCCAGAAGATCAGGAAAACTCCGTCCGTCTTCCGAAATATATGAATTAACGTTCTGCCCCAACAGGGTTATATCTTTCACTCCGCTTTCAATAAGCCTTTCCGCCTCTGAAATTATATCCGCCTTGTTGCGGCAGGTTTCTCTCCCCCGCACATACGGCACTATGCAGTAACTGCAAAAGTTATTGCACCCCTTCATAATCGTTATCTTTGCGGTAACCCCTTTTTTGCGGCCAAACTGTTCAACAAAAAACTCCCCGCCCTGTGCGGTGTCTATAAACTTCTTCCCTCCGCCGATCTCTTTTATCAGATCGTTAAGGCGTTCTATCCTGTCGGTGCCAAGAACAAAATCCACATTCTTAAAGCGTTTTATGAGTTCCGCCCCCTTATCCTGCGCCATGCACCCCATAACGCCCACCGCTTGCGGAAGTCCTGTTTTATCTCTATTTCTTCTTAACTTTCCTAAAAGACTTGCCGTTTTCTGTTCCGGTTTTGCTCGGACAGAACAGGTGTTCAGCACTACTAAATCTGAAGAGAATATATCCGTTCCGGCTATAAACCCCAAACCCTCTAAACGGCCGGCAATTCTTTCAGAATCGTATTCGTTCATCTGGCAGCCGAAGGTTTGAATAAAAAATGATCTCATCAGAAAGGCAACAAATTAGTTGAGCTTGTTAAATAAAAGTCCGG
The DNA here is from genome assembly GCA_031278965.1 of Deferribacteraceae bacterium. GTDB lineage: Bacteria > Chrysiogenota > Deferribacteres > Deferribacterales > JAISNW01 > JAISNW01. Next base: position 1,023 of record JAITJJ010000052.1, on the reverse strand, counting down.
TGGCAAGTTTAGGATAGAAAAATGTGGATTTCTGCGGCATTACCAATTTATTCTCCGACAACTTTCTCACCGTATCTATATTAACAGGGCTTAAAAGCGCCCCTACCCCGCCATACTCCTGTATGCGGGCAAGAACATCTTTCGGACTCTGATAAAAATGTATCCCCTGTTTGGCTAAAATCTGCTCCTCTGTCATCTTCAACACATCTTCAAAGATCTCTTTTTGCAGAAGATAGGTGTCAATCTCTCTGTAAAACTGGTTCTGTGCCTCCAATACCTCCGGATCTATGTAAAAACCGCATAACTTCCCTCTTGTGATAAGCGCCATCTTGCCCGAAATGCTATGCTCCGCAAGAAATTCCTCCGCCTGTTCAAGACTTTCAAGCTCTTTCACCGTTCCTTTTCCCCTCACAGCGTCCCAGAACTTGCTTTCAACAAAACCTGCGGGCTCATCCGCCGCCCTGTGGGTGGGGAGTATCAGAAGACCGGGGTCATAGCAATTTACAAAGGTCATCATAATATGATCATAGGGTTTTATATCGGAATCATCGTTGCCTAGCTTTTGACGCATGATATCCCGATATGTAAGGGATGTTTCATACCTGTGGTGCCCGTCTGCAATATAAATGGCTTTGTCTTTCATAAATGAGGAGATCTGCTGAATAGCCTCTTTATCTTTAATAATCCAGACAGTATGCTTTACGGAATCATCATCATATGCGGATTCAAGGGGCATATTCTGACGAAATCTATTAAAGACTGATTTTAAGGTTTCGCCCGGATCCATATATAAACCGAAAACAGAGCTAAAATTGGTTTTGCTTGCCGTCATAAGCTCAAGGCGATCCTGTTTGGGACCGGAGAGGGTTTTTTCATGCGGGTAAACCACACCTCCAGACAGAGACTCTAGCTTTAACAGAGCTACAAAGCCGGTGCGAAGATAGTGTTTCCCATTATAATCATACTCCTGCTCATAGAGGTAGACAGCGGGTTCGTTATCCTCTACCAGAACACCCTCCGCAA
>JAITJJ010000095.1 GCA_031278965.1 Deferribacteraceae bacterium | reverse complement strand
TTTATTAACACTCCTTTATAAGTCATTATAAACAAGCCATATTTTTAATAGAAAAGAGAATAAAGGTCTTGGATGATAACACAAGCTCTCTCTGTCAAGGTCAAGCCCTTCGGGTTGCTCCGTAAACCTTGACATCGCTGTAGGATTGGCTTAATAGGGTCGTCTTTTCTTTTTTTCTTTTTTTCTTTTTTTCTTTTTTTCTTTTTTTCTTTTTCTCTTTTTCTCTTTTTTCTTTTAAAAATATACCACCGAACAAACACTACCTTATCCGCTTCCGCTTTATCTCTCGCCACTCTGCTGGTGAAAATACCTTTAACTTCAACGGACGATCACGATCTCCGGGAGACAGCCCATCAGATTAACGCAAGCAACTTTACACACGCCCCTTTTTAGAGTATCATCCTAAAGATATTTTTAGGAGACATTAATGAAAGAGCGTTTACGTAGCATTATAAAAACCGCCGTGGAGGAGCTTTATCCCGGTGCGGTTACGGAAGAGATACGTTTTTCGGTTGAATATACCGATAATCCGCAATTTGGGGATATTGCCGCCAATATTGCCATGCAGCTTGCAAAGAGCCTAAGAAAGAACCCAAAAGTTATTGCGGAAGAGATCGCCGCCAAGATAAGCGATCCATACATTAAAAAAGCTGAGGCGGCGGGGACTGGCTTTGTAAATATATTTCTTTCAGACACCCCTTTTCACGAATGGCTCTCTTCTCTCCTCAACGCCGGGGAGAGCCGTGCTCCCCTCCGCCCGGTTTTGGGGGCAGGAAAGAAGGCGCTGGTGGAGTTCGTCAGCGCAAACCCCACGGGTCCGCTTCATATCGGGCATGGAAGAGGCGCTGTGGTGGGGGATAATATCGCTAATATTCTGGAAGCGGCGGGATATAAGGTTAAACGGGAATACTATGTAAACGATGCCGGAAATCAGATGACAAACCTTGCGGCAAGTATCTTTTCCCGGTATTCCGCTCTTTTTGACAGGCAATTGCAGTTTCCGCAAGATGGATATCACGGAGAGTATATTGCAGAGATCGCCAAAGATATAAAAAGGGAGTATGACGATTCCCTTTTCTCCATGACGGAAGCCTCCGCCCTTGAAATATGCAGGAAAGAGGGGATTAAAACCATATTAAACTGTATTGACGGCACCTTAAAGCTCTTCAAGGTAAAGGTTGATGATTATTTCAGCGAAACATCTCTCTATGAGGGGGGGAATATTGACAGAACTTTAAAAAAAATGGAGACGGCGGGGTGTGTATACGAGCAGGACGGCGCCCTCTGGTTCGCCTCTTCCCGTTTCGGTGATACGGAGGATCGGGTTTTAAAGAAATCAGACGGGAGCTATACCTACCTTGCCCCCGATATTGCCTATCACGACGGCAAGTTTGACCGGGGATACGATCTCTTGGTGGATGTGTGGGGTTCAGATCATCACGGCTATATCAAACGCCTTGAGTGTGCTCTGGAAGTGTTGGGACATAACGGCAAAAAGTTTGACGTGGTTCTGGTGCAGATGGTAGGGCTTGTAAACGGCGGGGAGCGTATGGTGATGTCCACCCGCAAGGGACAGTTCATAACTCTGGATTGGCTTATAAACGAGACGGGTTCAGATGCGGCGCGCTTCTTCTATAATATGCGCAGCCCCGATTCTCAGTTTGAGTTTGATGTTGAGCTTGCTAAACAGGAGAGCACGGACAACCCTGTTTATTATGTGCAGTATGCCCATGCCCGCATTTCGGGGCTTATGGAAAAAGCAGAAATAAAAGGGATACCTACGGATTATCCGAACCTCTCGCTTCTAACGGAGGAGAAAGAACGCTCCGTCATCAAGAAGTTAATGGAGATGAAAGATGTTATTGCCGCCTGCGCGCAATATAACGAACCGCATAGGTTATCCTACTATCTTACGGAGCTTGCGGGGGAGTTTCACTCCTATTATTATTCATTCGCAATAGCGGACGAAAACGCGAAGGAGTTGTCAGGGGCGCGTCTTGCCCTATGCAAAGGGGTGGCTTCGGCTCTGAAATTTGGGTTGAACCTTTTGGGAGTGACGGCTCCGGATAGCATGTGAAAAGAGAGCGATGGATGATTTCAATCAGCGTGGTTAAAAAATTTAAGGATATTGCTGTTTCAGCTGAATTTGAAGCAGGTGACGGGTGCACTGTTCTATTCGGAACATCGGGTGCAGGGAAAAGCACCGTTATCAATATGATTGCCGGGCTTGCAACCCCCGACAGCGGAAGGATAGTTGTAGACGGAGCAATCCTCTTTGATTCCCGCGAAGGGATTAATCTGCCGCCAAATAAGCGGAGGGCGGGGTATGTATTTCAAGATTCCCGACTGTTTCCCCACCTCACGGTGTTAAAAAACCTCACCTACGGATATAAAAAAAGTGAAAGCAGGCTGAATGTCAGCGATATTGCCGATTTTTTAGGAATAACCCGCCTCCTTGACCGTTATCCGAAAAACCTTTCCGGCGGTGAAAAACAGCGGGTAGCATTAGGGAGAGCGCTTTTGTGTTCTCCGAAAATCCTCCTGATGGACGAACCGCTGGCTTCCCTTGACAGCGGGCGGCGGAATGAGCTTGTGGAATACATATCATCGCTTAAAGAATTCTCGATCCCCATTATATACGTTTCCCATACTTTGGATGAGATCATGCGCCTTTCGGACTATCTTGGGATTATGGAGAACGGGAAGCTGATACGCACCGGAACAGCCCTTGACGTTATAAACAGCACGGATTTTTTAGACAGACTTTCCGCGAAAGAGTTTGGTTCAGTATGCTGTGGCAAGGTTATGGAGAGCGGGGAAAATGAGGCGGCAGTGGATTTCTGTGGTCATAGGATGGAGCTTGCGGGAACGGTTCTAACCCACGGGCAAACGGTGCGTTTCCGCACCCCCGCCATAGATGTCTTATTAAGCCTTGAAAAAGCATCCACCAGCGCAAGGAATAACTTTGCAGGTTCTGTCTCCGAAATACGCATAAAGGAACAGATTGCAGACGTACTTGTGGATATTGGCGGAGCGTCAATATGGGCAAGGGTAACCAAACGCTCTCTCGCCGAAATGGGGCTTGAAGAGGGACGAAAAGTTTTTATAATGGTAAAAAGCGTTGCCGCCGCCCAATATGTATGGTTTTTCAAAGAACCTCCCCTGAAAAAGGGCGTATAGATGCTTGGTTTTGAACTTCCGCAACTTAGGGAGATACTTGGGGAGATACTGAAAGACTATCCCGGCTTTCTAAAAGACCCTGCGGAGCACCTAAGCAGAGTAAAAAAAGTTGTGGACGCACTCCCAGCAGGGAGTGCGTCCACTATCCTTTTGCACTTAAACGGGCTTCAAAACTCCAAAGTCTGTGAACAAACCGCCTTAAACGCTTTCATTGAAGAGTTAAAGC
>JAITJJ010000047.1 GCA_031278965.1 Deferribacteraceae bacterium | reverse complement strand
CCGTCATAGAGAACAGTCTGACCGTCCTCTTTAACTCTCGCCTGCTTTAGCAACCGTTTAATATCCGCTTCCTTTGCGCCGTCAAATACTTCAGTCGCCACAAAAACCTTTTCACCGCTCTTTTCGCCCAGCTTTTTGGCAGCCCACCCTAAGTGCATTTCGAGCACCTGTCCCACATTCATACGGGACGGGATGGATAGCGGATTTAAGATAATCTCCACCGGGGTGCCGTCAGGAAGATACGGCATATCTTCTTCCGGCAGAACCCTGGAAACAACCCCTTTATTCCCGTGCCTTCCAGCCATTTTATCTCCAACGGAGAGTTTGCGTTTAATGGCAATAAAAACCCTGACCTGTTTCAGAACGCCTGGCGCAAGTTCATCACCCCTTTCCAACTTTTGGAGGCGGGATTTTAATTTTTTCTCTGATTTTTCAAGCTCTTTCTTAAAAGATTTATTAAGGGAGGAAAGAAAATCAGTATACTGTTTTTTTAGCTTTCCCGTAAATGGGAATGTAGAAAGCTCCGGAAAATCAAGAGCTTCAAAGATTTTGCCAGGCATATTCCCGCTTAGAAGCTCTTTGCGAATAGTAGCGTCCGCCTCGGAAAGCGAAAGTTTGACAAGCTCTTCATAGCTTAATTTCTCAATCTCTTCTGCAGAAATAATATCTTTCCCTTTAGGAGGCTTCCCTTTAAGCCACCGTTTTAATACCCCCGCCTTTTCACCCTCTCCAAAGACTATATCTTTCTTCCTGCTGACAAGCCACTCTATAAGAAGAAACTTTCTCGCTGTTTCGAGGGCTTTTTTCTCCTGTTCAAAGTCTTTGCGGGCTTTATTGTCTTCATCTTTTTCAATGGCGCCGGCTCTTGCGCATTTGTCAATTCCGCGGCGGGTCATTATCTGAACCCCCAGCACCGTTCCGGTTATCCCCGGCGGAACCCTCAAAGACGCGTCTTTCATATCTCTCGCTTTGTCGCCAAATATAGCTCTAAGCAGCTTCTCTTCGGGTGATACCTGAGTTTCCCCCTTTGGGGTAATCTTTCCGACCAGAATATCATCGGCTTTCACTTTAGCGCCGATGCGGATAATTCCGGATTCATCCAAGTCTTTCAGGGCCTCTTCGCCGATATTCGGGATATCCCTTGTTATCTCCTCCTGCCCTAACTTTGTATCCCTCGCCTCTATGTCAAAGACTTCAATATGTATGGAAGTAAAAGCGTCTTCTTTCACCAGCTTTTCAGAGATAAGGATAGAATCCTCATAATTATAGCCCATCCAAGGCATAAAAGCCACCACGGTGTTATGCCCCAGCGCAAGTTCTCCAAGATTTGTGGCGGCGCCGTCCGCAATGGATTCGCTTTTTTTTACAACCTGCTCTTTAGTCACAGTCGGGCGGAAGTTTATACATGTGTCTTGATTGGAACGGCGGTATTTTACAAGATCATAGACGCTGATCTCAAAGCTCCCTTCCTCTTTAGTCTTATGGCGCAGGATTATTTTAGAGGAATCAACATAATCCACCACCCCTTCGCGATCCGCTATCAGGGAACTCCCCGCATCAGATGCCACCTTCCTTTCAAGTCCCGTGCCTACCACAGGGGCTTCGGTGCGGACTAATGGAACAGCCTGCCGCTGCATATTTGAGCCCATAAGGGCGCGATTGGCATCATCATGCTCCAAAAAGGGGATAAGCGCCGTGGATATGGATACGATCTGCATCGGCGCAACGTCCATATAGTCAACCCTATCCCTCTCAATAGTGGTGGAATCCCCGTTATGGCGGACAGCCACGGTAGCATTTTCAAAGCGCCCGCTCTTATCCAACGGTTCGTTGGCTTGAGCAATATAGTGCCCCTTTTCGTCAATGGGGGACATATATACGGTCTCATCGGTCACTACCCCGTTTTCAACTTTGCGGTAGGGGGTTTCAATAAAACCGTATTCATCTATACGGGCGTAGGTAGTAAGAGATGTTATAAGTCCGATATTCGGTCCTTCAGGGGTTTCTATCGGACATATCCGGCCGTAGTGGGAGGTATGGACATCCCGCACCTCAAAACCAGCCCGATCACGGTTTAAACCGCCGGGTCCTAAAGCTGAAAGCCGCCGCTTATGGGTAACCTCCGATAGGGGATTGGTTTGATCCATAAACTGCGAGAGCTGATAACCGCCGAAAAACTCTTTTATGGAAGCGGAGAGGGGTTTTACGTTTAAGAGTTCCTGAACATTCATATTATCGGGGTCGCTCATGCTCATCCGCTCTTTGACGGTTTTTTCCATACGGGTAAGCCCTATGCGGATATGGTTCTGCAACTGTTCCCCGGCTGCTTTTACCCGCCTGTGCTCAAGGTGGTCTATATCGTCCACTTTATCTTTACCGAGACGTATCTTCTCAAGTTTCTTTATGGATTCAAGCACATCCTCTTTTGTAAGGATGGTTTTATCTTCAGGCACCGCAAGGTTTAGGCTGACATTTATCTTGACCCTCCCCACTTTGGAAAGATCATAGCGTTTCTCATTGAAAAAGAGATTGTTAAATAGGTTATAGGCGGATTCCACATTGGCGGGCTCGCCCGGACGGAGTTTTTTATAAATCTCAATCCTTGCCTCATCGGGGGTTTTAGCCTTATCAGACACCAACATATCCCTAACCACAGTATCTGTATTAACTTTATCTATCCGCAATACCTCAAAGGAGGTGATTTCAGCAGAATCAAGGAGAGCCAGCTTTTCTGGAGTAACCGCTGTGTTAAACTCCACAAGCGGTTTATCTTCATCGGTTGAACCGTAGTCGTTCGCAAAAAACTTTTCATCCAGAGCCTGTGCGGGAACCGAAATCCGCTCCTCAAGGATTCCTGCATCCTTAGCTTTCCTTACCTTCCTAAGAATTCCCTTTGAGATGGGAGTATTTGCCTCAGCTAAAATATTCCCATCCTTATCTAAAATAGGTCCTGCAAGTGCGTCCTCTTCAGTCTCATCTTCAATAGAAAGGGGGATGGAATATAAACCGCCTTCAACTTTTTCAACCATATCTTTTTTATAATAATAGGATATTATATCCTTTTCGCTTAAATCCAGAGCCTTTAACAAAACTGTGGCAGAGATTTTGCGCTTCTTGTCTATACGGACATAGAGCATATTTTTAGCGTCATATTCAAAGTCCAGCCAAGAACCCCGATACGGGATTATACGCGCCGAATAAATATGTTTTTCGGAGAAACTCTTGCCTGCGGAGGTGTCTTCAAAGAATATACCGGGGCTCCTGTGCAACTGATTTACCACAACCCGCTCGACTCCGTTAATAACAAAGGTGCCGAGATCGGTCAT
>JAITJJ010000087.1 GCA_031278965.1 Deferribacteraceae bacterium | reverse complement strand
TTTGCATAAAATTAAAATTTTTTTATTTTGTTGTAAAAATTTTTTTAAAACAATTTTAATTTAACCCCCCCCCCCCCCCCCCGTATCACCGGTAAACTAATGAACATGTTTTTTAACATCTGTTTCAGTTTTATCTTTGTTCTTCTCTTTTCTACGGCGGCTCTTTCCCTCGATACCACTTATCGTAACAGAGCCAATGTATATTTAGGTCCGTATTTTGCAAGCGGCGGATCTTTAGATACCGGCTTTCTTATCGGGTTTGAAGAAGATTTTGCCCTCACCGAAAACATCTATGTTGGTGTCGGCTTAGATCTTCTCTATATTTCTTCGCCGGACTACAGATTATACCGCTCAGGTTCTTATGAAGTGACAGACGAGTTTAACACTCTTTTCATTAACTTTGTGGGAGGCTTCCAATACCCGATAAATGAAAAGATTAATGCTTACGCCGCGGCTAAACTCGGTCTGGCTGTATTGGATGACAACGATGCTGCCAACAGCAGCGACAGTGATGACTTTGCCGGTTCTTTGGAAATTGGAGGAAGGTATATCCTTTCAGAGCAGCTGGATTTTGGAGTTTACGCCAGATACTCGCTGGTAGGGGACTTTGACTATCTTCCAAGCGCGCTTGATCTCAGCGGGTTTTCAATAGGAGTTGCAGGCGGGTTTAGCTTTTGAGTATATTTTTTCATTTTATTTTTTCCTTCCCCCTCAAGTTTTGAGGGGGACTTGAAAAACTAAAATTGCAGTATGTTGCCGTGCACAATAAGCGGGGTGCTTTTCTCTGCTATTAATGTATTGGTAATTAGGCTACTTAAGATTTTAAAATTATAATTAGGAGGATTATATGTTTTTGAGACTTTCTTTCTTTGCTATTTTTGCTTTGTTTCTTTTTGGTTGCAGCGCCACTATCACTGCCACTAATGTTGTTCCGCCAAGGGCAGGCGAAATAAAGGCCAAACAAGTCGGCGTCCTTGAAATTAAAGGTGACAGAAACGACTATTTCACAACCACGCTCTCTTCTGTTATAGACAAGCTTGAACTGGGCGGCGAAAAACGGTTTCAGGTGTATGACAGAAATCAGATAGAAAATATTATCAAAGAGCAAAAATTCCAAGCTACCATAGGCGATCCAGCCACTATGGTAAAATTTGGCAGACTGTCCGGCATAGAAGCCGGTTTTTTCGGCGGTATAGACTACAATACCGGCAGCCGCAATTATACCGAGAAACGCCGTCGCTGCGAAGATAAAAACACGTGCTATGAATATAATGTGACTTGCACGGATACTGATCACGCTTTGCGGACTACCATTTCTCTGACGGATTTTTCCACCGCAAAAGTCCTCTATTCCAACGCCTTCAATAAGAGCCGGCGTGTGAAAACTTGCAGCGACAGCTCTTATGCTTCAAGCAGTTCCACATCCGGGGATGAAAAAGGATTCTTAGGAATTCTTGGCACTGCACTTTCTACGGAAACAGAGCAGGAAGAGGTTCCGGAAGCGGTGAGACATTTGAAAGATTCGTCGGATCCTTATGTGAAACTTGTAAATGTTACGCTGACAGAAATTGCCAGGGATTTGGGGGAATACTATGTTACTTCCACCATTGAAATAGAAAAAACCGATAAAACCTTGAGTGAGACTGACAAACTAAAATTTGAAAGCGGCGTTGAGTTTGCCACATCAAAAAGGTTTGACAGGGCTTGCGAAATATGGAAGGATCTTGAGCGTTCCTATCCCCAAGCCCCGAACCTTGTATTCAACCTTGGTGTTTGCAAAGAATCAACAGCGGATTACGAGGGCGCCCTTAGTTACTATAAAAAGGCGGACAGCTTAGCCCTTGAACCGAATAAGATGGTAAACCGTGCTTTAACCCGCATTAACGCCAAAATAGAGCGTGCCAACGTAAAGTAGAACGTTTCCTGCTTCAGAACATACCCGCCCTCATGCAACATATGGAGCAAATGGGGCGGGTTGTTAAATTTCTGCATCGCATCCTAAACAATTCCGGCGTTTACACTGCTTTGAATGTTATATATCTCTGGTAAATTCCAAAAAATCCTCAAGTAATAAACGGAGCGGCTCCCCCTTGTCCGTTTATATTAAGGCATGCGTTCCAAATAGCCGGAAAAGAGCGAGTTAAGGTCGTTTCGGAACTCCGCCGGAGTATGCCCCCCGTCTTCGGTTATTGCAAAGGAAAAATCAAACCCTCCGAAGCATTGAAATCGCAGCCCGATGCCTTTCGGTATATTTTCGGCTTCAGGCAGTTCAAAAGCCTCCCACCCCTCCACAAAATTTAAGAGTAAGGAGGGATCGTGTTTGCCCGCTTCCCTTTCTTTTTTCTCTATCTGCTGTTTAGCAGCGAGAAGCATCTGAATAAACATCGGAATATCCTCTTTAAGCATATCAAATTTTAGAATATCCCCTTTGTCGCTTATAGCTGAAATTTCCGGTCCGTTTTCGGCAAGGCTTACCCTGTTGATTTTTAACATTTCTTTCCCCCTTGAGGGAGCAAACGCCCGAAAGCTAACGAGATCAAGGCTGCCAAAGCGACAGAGAAAGAAAAAGCATAAATGTTATTTAAAAAAGGGTAGGCAAAATATCCCGCCGTCCCGAAAACTAAAAAAGCGAGTGCAGCCGGGATAAAGAATAATTTTGTTTTTTTTTGCACAGGAATCCTTTCCGTCAAAGGCGTTATCTCTAATACGGAGTGAGGCGGAACTTCTTTTTTCCTTAGGGCGGGCTTTTCGGCTTTAAGCCTGGAGTAAAGAATAAGGCAAGCCGCCAGAGTAATAACGGCACAAACGATAAAAACCGGGATATTCCAGGTCAGAAAGCCCGCAAGCATGGCCACAGGCAAGCCGAATTCAAGATATTTTTTTATGATCTTCCCTCTGGCTTCTTCATAGAGTTTCGCTGCTTTTTGAGCAGGAAGCACATAAAAAAAGATTGTGCAAAGAAAAAGCATAAACACTATTCCTCCCAGATAAAAACTTCTGGAAGAGTAAAGTACGCGCAAAACGACAAAAGCCGCCGCCCCCGCAATATAAGCGGCAATCGGCATATATACGGCATCCTTCGTGTCTGCCGCCCCGAGTTTATAACCCAGCGCGGCGCCCGCAGGCATAAATATTCCGGCTATTACGGGAAGCATCGGAGATGCCGCACCCACAGCGCCAAGCGCCAAAAATATTAATATAAAGCATACAAGGGTAACGCCCAGACCGGCAATAAACCCATAGAATGCATATTTTACAGATTTTTGTTTCATAAAAACCCCTTATCTTTCAAGATCACCGCGTGAAGGGAGAGAGATATTGCTCCCCCTCCCAGACAAAATGAGTGAGTGTCGGTTAAAAAACAGATAGGTTCGGGAAAGCAGGCATATACCGTAGCGCCTGCTTCCAAATGGTCTGCCTGTCAAGCATCGGTTTTGCTTCTCTGGGGCGATATATCAATGTCATCAATGGTGACAGACAGCTTTAAGTCCACTTCCCGCTCCGCTTTACTCCCTGAAAGAACTTTTACCACGTAAGTGCCTGAATTGGGGGGCAACTTGTCAAATTTAAAGTCTCCGAAAAAGTCGGTTTCCTGGGTGGCTATGACAGAACCGTCTTTAATCAGGTTTAGTTTAACGCCCTCTGCAACATCCGTAACACCTTTTACAGTTTTTGTTACACTACCGGCTATGAATTCTTTGTTGAACTTATGGAGGTTTTTATAATACAAACGTGACCGTGTTTTTTCCGCTTCCGCGTTATAGTGCTCCAAGCCGTCGGCTTTCGCAAGCACCGCCATCTCGCTGTCTTCAATCAAAACAGCCTTAAACGCTTCTGAGGCGCAAACGGTTAC
>JAITJJ010000075.1 GCA_031278965.1 Deferribacteraceae bacterium | reverse complement strand
AACATAAAGAGCGGGATATGTCACCACTCTTTGCAAAGCTCGTCAGGGGGGATATTTTCATAAAGAGCGTGCCGTAAAATACATCTTTCCAAATCTCTCTAACCCTGTTAATATTATTTTGCAAATTTTATAAAAACGGAGGAACTTTTGAAAAATCTATATATTTTAACTTTTGTTTCAAAGGATCAGCCGGGCATTGTTGCCAAAGCTGCCAAAGTTCTCTTGGAGAGGGGGTTTAATATAAAAGATTCCTCCTCTACCCGGCTATCGGGGGTCTTTGCCATGATCTTAATGGTGGAGCATGAAGAGAGTTTTGAGCCCGACACCGTGAGCTCTTGGTTCGGCGAGCTCACCCCTGCGGTTCATACGGTTGAAGAAGAGAATAAAACCCCTGAGGGCGAGGAGAGGTTTTTAATATCCGTCTACGGGGCGGATAAACCGGGCATAGTGTTCACCATAGCCGACACTCTGGCTCAGGAGCGGATAAATATCGTGGATCTGCAAACCCGCATATCCGGCGTGTATGTGATGGTGCTGGAAATTTCGCTCCCTCTTGGTTTTCCCGACACTTGGATAAAACGGGTTAAAGATGCTGCGGCATCCATAAAAACCGATATTTCAGTCAGAAAGTTAGAAGTTTTTGAGCTTTAAAATTAAGTGATAAAGCCTGTTCTTGTCTACCCTAATCCTGCCCTGAAGAGGATTTCTGAACCTGCAACGGAGCTTTCGCCGGAATTAGCCGAAACCCTTTCCGATCTGCGAGATACCATGAACGCATCCGGCCACTCGGTCGGGATTGCGGCTCCGCAGATAGGGGTATTAAAAAGAGTTGTGGTCATAAACGCTTCTTTAGGCCGCAAACCTTGCGAAAACCATGGGGAATTGGTTTTAATCAACCCGGAAATTACGGACTATGAAGGGCTTATCCGCACAAGGGAAGGGTGTATGAGCGTTCCGGAGTTTACCGGAGATGTAAACCGGGCAGAAAAAATTACAGTTGCCTATCTGGATAAGTCCTTATCCCCAAAAACCTTATCCGCAACCGGCTTTGAGGCAATCATCCTGCAGCATGAGATTGACCATCTGGACGGGATTCTCTTTATTGACAGGGTTATATCCCGCAAGAGAGATCTTTACAGAAGGAATAATTAGCTATATCGCAGCCGTCAAAGCTTCTTTTTTTATACTGACATAGTTCTGCTCTGTGGCGGTTTCCATAAATTCCCCATCTATCTGAACAAACGATGTTCCCTATGTCTTTGCGTTTTCCGCAAAGATTGGGTTTACCGGAAGCCCTTTTCCGATAGCTACGGAAAATATGGAAAACAGAAGGGATTTTGGCGCAGTATATCTATGAGTGAGGAATGCCTGGAATTTCAAGGATTTCGTGATATCGCAATCAAACGCATAGATATAGAATATATTCACTTCGTAAGTAGCTTAAGGGCAACAATAAAAGCAGCGGACAAAATTTCATCCCCGATGGCAAAAATGATGCGGATTGCTTCTGATGCTTACTGCGCCGAGATCCTTTTTTCTTCCTCTCTGAACATAAGATACAGAATCTTATTGCGGCAGGCTCTCCGAGCCATCTCTTTAATTCCCCAGCAATATATTATACTGCCGTAAAATCTTATCAATATATTTGCTCTGCCACCTTTTATAGGGGGAGTGATAACGTTTTACCGCCTCTGTAATATCCCCTTTGGTGGCGTATATCTCAAGTGCAAGGATATAAGCTCCGAACCGTATATTAAAACATGGGTCAAAGCCTAGTTCAAAAGGTACTTCATGCTTTCTGAACCATGCGGAGTTTACCTGCATAAGGCCAAGATCATAGCTCCCCTCTGCATCAAGGGTTTGCAAAGCCTCCAACGCTTCTTTTTTATCTTTATACTTGTATCCTCTCCCGCCGAGGTTTATAGTATACGGGTAGTCGCCGCTCTCCACCAAGGCGATGCTTAAAAGGAGACGGGAATCAACATCGTAAAGTTCCGCAGCGCTTTTATAACATGCGTTCCACTCCTTTGCCTGCGTTGACCAAAAAAGTGAAACAAAAAAGATAAAGATACATATCCTATGCATATCAACTTGTCTCTCCGAACTTATTATTCACAAGTTCTGAAAGCTCTCCCACAGCCTCCTCAGCGTCAGAACCGAAAGCTTTTATGGTAAAGCTTTCCCCTTTCGGCATGGCGAGCATAAGGATCCCCATTATGCTCTTTCCATTCACCTCAACTTCATCTTTCTGAATGCGGATTTCAGCGTTATAGTCGCTGGCGTATTTAACAAAAACAGCGGCAGCCCTGGCGTGGAAACCGAGCTCGTTCGTAAGAGTTACTTCATTCTCAAAAACATTGATGCTCATAGTTTAAGTTCCTATTAAATATCCTGAAATAAGGATAAATGTAATTATTGTCAATAAAAAAAGGATCGGCCTTAAACATTTATGGGCGGCAAAACCCAAAATAAAAACCAGAAACGCTATCGGCAGCCAGTAAACGGTTCCCTGCTCCCCATATTTAATGAAATTTACAAGGATCATCCCCACCAGAATTACCGAAATTTTATCTGTAAAATCCGCCCACTGCTTCAGCTTAAACCGGTTGAATATCTCCACCGTCCTGCCACCCAGAGCTTCGCCAATCCTCCTGCCCACAAGGATAAAGGCAAGGTGGAAAATTGTATAAACCAGAGGATATATCAGCGCTCCGTATTCGGATACATGGACGTATAAGAAAAATGCAAGGATGAATAGAAATGGCCTTAACCCGTGCCAAAAAAAGCTGTCTCCCAGCCCCGCGCAAGCTGACGCATAGGAATTTCTGACAGAAAAAGCGGTATCCCTCTGCTGAGTTAGGGCTTTTAGGAATATCCCCAACACCAGAGTAATAAAAGACGGGTTTGTATTAAAATATCCTCTTAAATCTGCAGTTTCTTTGCGGGTGAGTTCTATCCCTCTTTTCCTGAGGAGCGGGCGGACAAGCCAAGCAAAGCCCGTTCCTTGCATATTGTTAATATTAATATTCCCCTGATAAAAGAAACATTTCAGATAAAAGAGAGCGTTTTCTAAAAGAGAAGCCATGAAATCACTCCGCCTGCAACAAATAAGATCAGCTTTTCCCAGATTATTATATTAAAATATGCCATAAAATATCCGCAGATAGCGGCAAGGAATACTATAAGAACAAAGTTCGGCAGCGGGGGGAAAAAAGTATGAAAGACGGCATAAAAAAAGTAACAGAGCGCCGCTCCAATCCCGTAAAAAAGAACCCCGCGCAAAAAGGAGAAAATTTGACCGATTAGAATTAAAAGCCCTTCCCTGTCAGGATATTTGTCCTGAAAAGAGGCGTTTATCCGCCTTAAAAGATAAGCGGAATAGGTTACGGGAAACATTATGATAAAGGCGGCAATAATAATGCATAGCGCTTGAGTGAGAGTGATCGTCCCGGCTTGAGCGGCAACCAGGGAGTATGCAAAAGCGCCGAATGTATCATCAGACGGGATGCGGGTTCCCACAGGGAGATCCATAAGGCCTATGAGTTCAAAAAATACCCCTCCAATCAGGCACCACTCCAGATTTCCGCACATTAAGCCGATTATTGCGGATACCGCAAAAGGGCGGGAGATGGCAAAGTTAAAGGCAGTGGTTCTGTCCATAGCAAAAATCCCTGCCAAAAGAGCGTATGCGGGGATCATTGCCGAAACTTTCCGGTTATATCGGCATCCCTATCCCAAGGAAGTTTTTTTACATGAACCTCCCACCGATTTGCTAACCCCTGAAGATATTTTATCTCGTCGGGTTCCAGAAAAACCGTATCTGATAAGGAGATGGAATGTTCTCTTGAAGCAACGCAGCCGATATTAATATAGGTATTATTGTTAATTAAAGAATCGCAAAGCATCAGATCGAATATAGATTCAAACAAAACCAAGGTCTGCCGGCGTTTACTGAAGGTATCCCAAACGCTTTTAAGCTCCTCCAGAGAAAAAAAGCTAACGGCGGTTCTGGGGGGCACCACGCTCTGCAGTATCATCTGCTGCATAGCATTGTCCCGCACACGGTTATTTGCGATAAATACCTGCGGAATATGGAAGTTCTTTATCCACCCTTCAACCACCTGCCCGTGTATGAGCCGATCGTCAACACGGAATATTATCATCTTCATATCATCTTCTTATAAGTTCACCTGCCACCTTTATACTGTTAATTCCCGCTTCACGGCAGGAGGCGGCAAGCGTGGAAAGATCTTCTCCCGCTAAGCGTCCGGAAAACGCTTTAAGGAGCATCGGCATATTAACGCCGGATATTATTTCAATATTGGAGCGCCCTGCATAGGAGAAGGCAATATTGGAAGGGCTGCCGCCAAACATATCCGTTAAGATTATTACCCCGTTGTTTGCTTTTTTTATAACTTCATCAAGCTCTTCCACCACCTCGGCAAGCTGTTTCCCCGGAAGAACAGAGAGGCAGTGAACATTTCCCTGTTTTCCAAGGATCATCTCTGAAGACTGAAAGAGTTCTTCACCAAAAAGCCCATGAGTAATTATAACAATTTCATGCATATATCAAACCTGCCTCTCATAAAAATATATTGTTCCTGTTTTTTGCGGGCGGTTTACAGCACCCCTGATAAGTAGAAATGATACCAATATCTCGCCTAAATCGCAATAAATTTGTTTTCTCCGGCTTTATACGGCTTAGAAGGAGGCGAGCCTGTTTTTTCAAAGCTGTTGGCGGTTAATCTCTTCAACCGGCAGCGGCAGGTGCAGGAGGGCGGACAAGGCATGA
>JAITJJ010000057.1 GCA_031278965.1 Deferribacteraceae bacterium | reverse complement strand
TCGGCTGCCAAAAGCTCCAATATGGTTTTTTTCTCAACCCCCGGATAACACTCTGAAAAGGCATCTTTCAGCTCCGCCGCTTTCAAAGGGTCATATAAGAAATCCACCGCTTCAAAGTTAAACGGCATAGGCAACTGCCGCCCGCGAATATCGGACTTGCATGTCAGTTTGTACGGTGTCCATTCACCATAGCGGAAAAGGAATTGATAAACCCGTTCACTGTTTGTATGGAAAGCGTGGGGTCCGTATCTCTGAACAAGTATCCCGTTTTCATCCGTTTTGTCAAACATATTTCCCGCGATATGATTTCTTCTTTCAAGAAGCGTTACTTCGCCTCCAAGTTTTTCGGCTATTAAGCGCGCTATTACACTTCCGCAAAAACCGGAACCGACAACAATATATTTAGCCATTGATTTTGAATCCCATAAGTTAGGGGGATCTTTTCATAAAAAATATCTGGCGTCAATTAAAATTTTGTTTTCAAAGAGGGCTTTCTTTTCCGCAAATTCTTCCCACGCGGTCAGAAGCGCCAAAACATCGGAGATCCCCGTTATCTCCTCCAAAGAGGATATATACTCTATCGGATAATCATAGCTATTCCTAAAAACTTCCGCCGCCAGCGGATCATAGGCGCATATCTTCCTGTATCCCCTAGCTAGCAGTGCTTCTATGATATATTTTGCAGGCGTGTCCCGTACATCATCGCTTTCAGGCTTAAAAGACAGTCCCAATATCCCGATCTTAGAATCTTTTGATGCACTGCGGGCTATCTTTTTGGCAATGAACTCTTTAACCCTGCGGTTCACGGAGAGCGTCCCTTTTAATACCTCCGCCTCAAACCCCTTCTCCTTTGCTTTGGAATAAAATGCCTCCGTATCCTTTGGGAGGCAGTATCCGCCGAACCCGCAACCGGGATATATATAGCTTGCCATATTTGCGGGGTTTCCGCTCCACCTTTTGTCCCCGTGAAGTATCTTAAAGGCATTTTTTATGCTGATACCCCCGATATGATCCGCCGCCATAGACATCTCGTTTGAAAAACTTATCATCGTTGCAAGGAGAGTATTGGAGAGGTATTTTATAAATTCCGCCGTATTCAGAGAAACCGAATGGATAGGAGCATTAAAAGGTTCATAAACTTTGCGTAGAAGTTCTCGGCTCTTTTCATCACCCGTGCCGATAACGATCCTGTCGGGTTTTGTAAAATCCTCCCAAGCCTTCCCTTCCCTTAAAAATTCGGGGTTGGAGGCTAAACCCATACTTTCGCCGATTTTGTGCCCTCTGGAGTTTATAAACGGTATCAACTCCTCCGAACAGGTTGACGGCGGAACGGTGGATTTAACCACAAAAACCTTAAAGGATTTGGTGTATTCAAGGGCTTTCTCAACGGCAGCTTTCAATATCCTTAAATCCGCCTTCCCTGCTTCATCTGCGGGGGTTCCCACGCAGAAAAACACGATATCCGCATCTTTTATTGCTTTCTCCATAGAGGGAACCAGAAAAAACTTTTGCCCAGATGCTCTTGAAGTTTTTCCTCCATATACGGCTCAAAAAACGGCATTTTGCCGCTTTTTAAGAGAGAGCGCTTCTTTTCATCCGCCTCATAGCCCGACACTTTATAACCGGAGCGCTCCGCAAACCCCAAGGCGGCGGATAAACCCACAAAACCAAGACCGATAACTGCAATCATCCCCTATTTTCCTCCGATAAAAACCTTAAAAAACGCTCAATGCCAGACTCAACGGATATTTTCGGCTCATACCCCAGTAACCGCCTTGCCTTATCTATCTTTGGGCAACGTCTGTTCGGATTGTTTGTCAGATACTCACTGTCGGAAGAAACCTTAAACTTCACCTCTCCATTATAACCGAAGAGTTTTGCTGCAATATTTTTATACATGTCTGCAAATTCTCGGATAGAAATCTCAGGCGATTCCGTTCCGATATTGAAATAATCATATTTCCCGTAAGTTAAAATTTTAAGATAACCGCAGATTGCGTCAGCTATATAACAGAATGTCCTTTTAGGTAAACCGTCCGAAAGGATAATTATATCTTCGTTATTTAAAACCGCTTTAGCGAAATCGGCGGGAACGCGGGTGTCGTTTAATTTCATCCCCGGTCCGAAGTTATTGAAGGGGCGGGCAACCCCAATGGGAATATTATAAATTCTGGAGTAATAATATGATAGGGTTTCACCGAAACGCTTTGCTTCGTCATAGCAAGACCGCGGACCTATGCATGAAACATTTCCAAGATATTCCTCATCAATCGGAACAGCTTTGGGATCGGGATCTCCATATATTTCAGAGCTTGAAAAGAAGAGAAAACCGTCAATATTACGGTTTTTGTATACTTCAAGGAGGTTGCGCAACCCCAGAATATTGGCTTCAATGGTTTCAAGCGGATACTTCCTATAGAAAACCGGAGAGGCAATGGATGCCATATGTATAATATAATCAGCCTCTCCGAGATATGAATATCCGCCGAGATCGGAAGTTATATTAAAATCCTCAATCAGGGTATTCGGTTCTTTCAAGCTGTCTATCCAGTCGGGTCTGCCCAACAGAAAATTATCGCACAATATAAGTTTTTTTATATTAACGCCTTTAGTTGAAAGGTAATTAAAAAAGAGCGTGAAATAATAACCGAGAAAACCCGCAAAACCTGTAATAAGAATTACTTTGCCGTCAAAACGGTTTATATCTCCGAATTTTTGCGTGATATGCTCCAAATCTGAATTGACAATACTGTTCATATAAAAAGCTCCGTGATGTATCTATACAACATACTTAAAAATTGGAGGGAACTCATTGATATAAACCGCCCTCTTGCTGTCCTCCGCAATGACAGCGGAATGAAAGAGCGTTTTACTCTTTTTAGATACTTGGAAAGATATAGAAAAAATAAAAAACAGAATTCTCTGCCTGAAATGCAGAAAGACTATAAGATTATAGTAATACCGAAAACAGATTAAAAAATCAAACGATGTTTTAG
>JAITJJ010000031.1 GCA_031278965.1 Deferribacteraceae bacterium | reverse complement strand
TGGAATTGACGTCCATCTGCGCTATCTCCCGCCTTGCTGAGAAGATATCCCCTATATTATAGTATGCTGCTGCGCGTAAAAGCGCCGCCCTCGGATTATCTATCCCTTTGACATCCTCTAATGTTTCATTTGAAAGAGCTTTCTTTAAGTGTATCTCTCCGGTCAATATGCGGCAATAGCTTTCATAACAACCGTCCAAGAGTTGCAGTGCTTCGTCATCTTGTTCCTTCAAGTAATAGGTTTGAGCTAGCATATAGCGGGACTGGGCGGTTTGCTGTTCATTTTGGGATGTATTAAGAACAGTGATAATATCACGCTCCGCCACTATCGGATTTACGTATATAAGGGCGATTCCGCGGTAAAATACGGCATCCGCCTTAAGATTTTCAGGCGCCCTTACCTTGCCGAATTGAAAGGCGGCATCAGAGTAGTTTTGCTGTTTTAAGAGGGCAAGACCGCTGTAATAATAAGGATAAGAGGAATACTTTGAATCCTTGAAAGAAAAGAGGTCTAAAATTTCAAAGTCTGGTTTTGGATAGGTTCTTGCAAAATAATATTGCAACAGGGAGTGCAGAAGCTGTTCATCTTTCAACTGCTTTATCCCGTCTCTTAGTTTTTTCCAATTTTTTGTATTAACTGCGGTTTTAGAGTTGAGATATATTACTTCCTCTGTATTATTGAGCTTTTTTATCCAGTCCTCCGACGGAGAGAGCTCGCCTATATTAATAAGAGAATCCGCCAGAATGAAAGAGAGGTTGTCTGTGGCAAAATAGCGGAGGTTTGCGGCACGCATATAAAAACCGTTGTAATATTCTGTTACAATTCGCATATTATTAAAATCAGGAATATAAAAGACCATATCAGGGTTATCGTCCAACACCTTTTTTGCCTCTTGGACTCTTCCCAGCTTCAAGTTTGAAAGAACCAGAGCGGAAAAGGTATAGCGAGGAAACGGTTTTTTCCTCCCCAGAGTGGTTATTGCTTCATACTCTCTTTTATCCCAATGCATCTGAGTATATTTATCGCAGGCGGCTTGATAGAAAAAGCCTCCCGCAAGGCAGAGCTCTTTTAAGATTCTGCCCCCCTCAGTGTCGTCCAGATTTATTAAACTGACGGAATATAAAAGTTTAACCTCTTCTGCTAACTTTTCCGAAACTATCTTATCTTTATAAGCGGGATAAAGTTCTAAAATATCACGGTATCTCTTTTTAAGGAAGAGATTTACTATATGATTTCTATAGGCATCTTCTCCAGTAAAAACGGATGCCATAGAAGTTGTGAACTCTGTCGAATATACGGAGGACGGTTTATCCGAATGATAGTCTGTAAATTTATCCGAGAGAGGGGTTACGCTTTGGCGTTCAATATAGTTTGTAAAACCGGAGGGAACAGAGATATTGAGCTCCACCTCTCTAAAGACAGGAGTTGCAGAAAAGGCAGCGATAGCATCAACCGCCGCCATAAGGAGAAAAATCAGGATACCTGTTAAAACTTTAATCATTCTGCTTGCTGTCACGGTACTTTTTTAATATCTCCGAAGTTTTCAGTCTATTGCTCTCTGAAATCCCTTTTAAATTTATAGTTTTATCTAAAATCGCAAGAGCCTCGTAATATCTACCCAGCCTAAAATTTTGTACCCCTATCACTATCATAGTATGATGAAGCTGCTTGGCAGGGATTATGCCCGTTGCGTAAGCAGAATTAAAATAATTAAGCGAGTATCTAAGTGCCATATCCCGCATGGCAGGATCGTTGCAATCATCATAAAGCCATGCTATCCTCTGCCAGATATGCCCCATAACAAGGGGAGCGTTTGTTGTATAGCATAGGGGGGCACATACGGAGGCAAGGTAATAAGAGTTGAAAACGCTGTTTACATCTTGCTGAAAAGAGTATTTCATCTGAAGTTTATACGGGGCAAGCTTTTCTTCAAAGATTGTTCTTGTGTAGTAAGCGGAAGTAAAATACTCCTCCGGAGCGCTGAACCAACACTGCGGACATGTGAGCGCCGAATAGTGCAACGGATCAACTTCGTTATAGTGCGGACGAAAATCCTCATCGGATGATATTAAGGTTAAATCCTTCTCCCTCACGCAGGCTGCGACAAACTTTTTTTTGCAGATGGGGCAGGAGTGATAACGCTCAAACAGAAGTTTGCACTTGCGGTTTATCCCCCCTTCATAGACTTTGTGCCCGTCTGGAAAGAGGATATGAGAGCGGTAACCGTCTGTGGTAAGCTTATTTGCAAAAAAAGCTTCATAGTGGTTATGTAATATATCCAAGCGGTCACAGGTAGTCTCTATAATACGGAAAGTTGCCTCCGGCTCGTTGGCAAAGAATTTGTGGGCGGTTCTGTTATTTAAAACCAGAATTAAGGTGTCTTCCGCTGCAACCGCTGCAATACTGCCCAAGATGGATTCGCCGAAAAAATTTCCTGTTGTGAACCAACCTAACGGAAATTCGCCTGCTTTGCCGTAATTAAAATAGAGTTGCGCCTTCCCGTTGAGAATAAAGTAAAGATTCTGTGCTTTCCCTCGGGATAGAGTTTCCCCTTTTTTATAGGAATACAGACAGTCGCCTTTGGGATTATTTACTTTAAATACATACTCTTTAAGCGGAGGTTTGGGTGTTGTTCCAAGTTTTGCCGCCCGTTCCTCACATTCGGCAAGGATATAGTTTAATCTTGCAAAAAGTGTTTCCATGATAAAAAGCGTTATATCCGGTTCCGCCGCAAACACCTGACGGGCGTTTATCCTTTCTATGGTCAATACCACAGCGTCGCTCTCTGCAACAACTGTATCAAGCCGTTTATTCCCTAAAAAAAGCGACATCTCTCCAAAAAAAGCCCCAGTATTTAACACTTCTAACTGTTTTTCATTGTTTTTCCCATAATTTTTATATACTCCGGCACACCCTTTTAACAATATGAACATACTGTCGGGATTTGCGCCTTCCTCTGCTATTATTTCGTTGGGGGAAAACTGTTCAACCTTCGCTATTTTAAGGAGGTTTTCTATATCGTTCATAAGTTTACTTTAAAGAGAACTTTAGAGCTGAAATAGTTCCCTGCAGGGCAAATGGAGTTGGGGTACCTGCAAGGCTTACCTCTCCGCTCAGATTTAAACGGGATGCCCCTATATTTACAGGATCAAGGCGTATCTGCCCTTCAAGGGTTAACGGGAAATCACCTTCGGATGAAAAAGTTTGAATCATAAAGGTATTGCCTGTTACAATCCCGTTTGCTTTTAGGTTGGCGCCTTCAACTTTTATAAAAGGGGTTTGTAAAGCGAAGTTATCGGAAGCGGCATCCCATACCCCGTTTTTAGAGATATATTCGTATGAGAAATTTATATTTAAAGTGCCGTTAGCAGACTGCCCCGCAATCTTTGATATACGCTCCGCATCAAGGCTGCCTCTTAAATTTAGGATATCTTTTGTGTTCTCCGCCGTAATGGCAACAAACCCGTTTTCCATAGCGGCTGATACTTTGCGGCTTATGAGCGAAAGAGGGGAATATCTGACATTAATCTCCCCTAAATCCACAATATTCCCGTTAAAATAAAGGGCGGGTTCGATAATAGAGGCGGAAAAGAACCCAATATCCAAATCTTTATAAACCAGAGGCAATTTATTATCTTTTATCAGGGCGTTCATCCCTTTTTTTGCCGCTTGGTCAAGGGGAAAGAATATCACCGCGGACACAGTGAAGACAGCCAAGAATACTGATATGTGCATCAAAGCCTTTTTCACTGTTCTGCTCTCACAATATCCCAAAGGGCATCAATGCGTTTAGGGTTGTCAAACCGCTTATTGACGGACAAGGACTTTATCTGAACATTGCCGTAATTTTCAAACTCTTTCAGTAAATTCACAAAATCATTATACACAAGATTTTCGGTTTTGAAAGAAACCTGTTCCTGACGCGTTGTGGCATTAATTATCTTAATGTTGGTGAATTTCCCGCCGCCCGTAAGCTGCCCGCTTAACCCTTGCACATATGTTAAAAGACCGGTTGACAAAGTTTTTGTTTGGGCGGTGTTCTTTTCAATCTTTGCTATGCTGCTTTTAACATTTGTAACACGCTCCTGCAACTGTTCGGCGTTTTTAATGCTCGCCTGCACACTTTCTCCAAACAGAACAAAGGTTCCGTAGAATATGAATACTACCGCCAATGCTACCAAAAGCGCGGTCATGAATTGCTGTCGGAAATGAAAATCTTTGAATAGCTGGCGGTATCTCTTCAGATCATTAATCATGGCGTATACCTGACGGAAAAAGTCACTTTATCCCCATTTTGCCGGGTATCTTCCAAATTTATCTGCTTTTGCAAACTTCTTTCCAGATTTTTTACCATGCTGTCCACAGAAGCAAAGTTTGCCGCCTTCCCTTCAATACGGACAGAGCGATCGTTTATGGAAAATGTATCAAAAGCAATATCCGCCCCTGCCGCTTCCGCCGTAACGGTCAATATGCCAAGCGGAGAGAGCGTTGCCTCACTCTGATTGTTTGATAACTTTGTCAGTGCCCCATACGGGTCCCGCTCACCTGCTACTCCGGCAGAGGCGTAAAGCTCTGCAAGCTGTGCGGAAAGCTCTTTTTCTTTCCTTTTGGCGTCAGATAGGGAAAAGATATTTCCGCCCAAAAAAAAGAGAAAAGAGAGGGCGAAAACCGCTGCGGCTTTATAATAACCTTTAAAACCTGCTTTTATCCTTTTGGTTAGGGGAATATTCAGATCACATTTTAAACTTTTAAGCGAATAGATGCAGTCCTCTATTGTTGCGGCGTTTTCAGCGGAGGCAACAACGGTCAGGGCATTGTCTTTAATGGAATAAAAGCGCTCCCCTGTGCTGAATATAAATTCGCTATAGTTTTTTGAGAGCTCGCAGAACGCTGTGGAAATCTTTTTTGCTCTGTTCAAAAAGTTCTGAAGGGCGCTTGCATGCTCCAAAAACTCCTGTTTATATATAAGGGCTGTATAAACCCCTTTATTTTCAAATAATATGAACCCGCCCAAGAGATCCATCGGGAAAGCCGCCGACAGATAGTTTTCGGCAATGGCTCCCACCTTCCTCTTTTTTACATTTAGTTTTCCTACCCTCGTGTAAAAAAAATAATCATCGGATAATAAAACACTGTAATCGCCGGATATATCAGGAGTAATAGGAAGAGTCCTGCGCGCTCCCTCTTCACGCAAGTTATATATTAGACCATCTTTTACAAAGTATAGGTTATCCATACCGTCTGATACCAATGTTCCTAAAAATATACGACATCTTTTCCTTCAATATAATTCATAATGGCATATCTGTTCCCGTTCCGCTTCATAAGGGCGTGATAAAACCAGACAGATTCCAGAATACTCACCTCTATTTTAACATAAAAAAATGTACTTTTAACATCAAAAAATGGGAGAGCGGCAGTATAAGCCTCTTGATTGCCTATCAATTTATAAATGTCGTCTTTGGAAGTAAACGGCTCTTCATTGCGTGCTGCTACTATATTTGCAGCATACGGCTCAAGTTCAGGTATTAGAGCGGATATAACCGGCTCGCTTGCGAAATTTATATTGATTTTCGGCTCCCTCTCCCCCATACAGATATATTGCGCAAGCTCTTTATAAATTTTCGGAAAGCCGGGCACCAAACGGATCTCATAAAGAGTTGTAAGCGGGGCATGTTTTGCCGTATAGGGGGTGCCCTCGCGGTTAAATTCCGTTGAGAATATATTCATAGCGAGAGGGACGGCATCGGATGCAACCACCCAATCATGAAGGGATCTCCACTGGTCTGCATCCTCCAAGTCAAGCTCCGAATCAAGAAATAACTTTTCAAAAGCGTTTCTTATCCTTTCGGATTTTTTCTCATCGGACTCTGCAAGAGAGTTTACCGGGAGCCTATCATCCGCCGCCTGTATAGTGATAGCTACGAACCCGTTATTCACGGGTATGGGGGGGATAAAAGTCCACAGGCTGTCAGAAGCGTCATAGGCAGCATTGTTCTTCCCCATTAGGTATTGGGCGACTCTCAGAGCGCTGCCTGCATATATCGCACCCTGGGCATCCCCCTGACGGTCAAGCACTTCACGGTATGACTCGCCTGCCCGCTCAAAAACTGCCATCCCAATCCCCAGAGAAAAAGCTATAACCATAAGGACAGTTAAAAGAACGCCGCCGCGTTTACTAAAAGGGGATTGCTTAAACATAATCGGAGTATATTTATGTCAGCCCTGTGGAGTTGAATAGTTTTTTTAAAGCGGATAGCATTGAAAGGCGGTTATTGCGGATTTTAGGCACTTCATGCATTACCATTACCTTGCTGAAATATGCGTTCAGCGGTTCCGCAAACGTTTCAAGCTCGCGGAGTGTTTCAAGCCACTCCCTGTCAGCTATAAATTTCGCAATATAGGGGAAACGGCTTATATACAGATTATAAAGAGCGTCCTCCTCCTCAAATTCAAAGAGGATTTTGTCAGTTTGTGAGCTTTCTTTCGAGCACTCGCCGGATTTTTTAAGGATATTGTTAATCCTCTTATAAGCCGCCGCAACAGAAGCAAGATTGGCGTTGTCTTTAGAATTTGCAATAAGCTCCGCACGGATTCTGATATCTATGAGACTATCCCTTAATACGGCGGAAATATCATAGGCTTCACCTGTTACTCCGCTCTGGGACAAAATCTGTTTTTGGCGGGAGAGTATATAACCTAGAACCTCATCTGCAATTTCCGCGTTCGCGTTCACTTGGGCGGCGGCAAAATCCGCAAACTCTTTAAGGGAGAGTCTCCACCCAAAATTTTCTACAATATTTATGATCCCTATGGCGGTGCGCCGCAAACCATATGGGTCAAGGCTTCCTGTGGGGATCATTTCCACGCTGAAAGCCGCGGATATGGTATCAATGCGATCCGAGAGCGCGAGGATTCCGCCGATAACGCCTTGCGGGAGCTTATCCCCTGCATATCTTGGGAGATATTGCTCCTCAAGCGCCTGTGCAATCTCTTCATTATACCCTTGATAAAGGGCATAGTATTTTCCCATTATCCCCTGAAGTTCAGGGAGTTCAAAAACCATCTCGCTCAATAAATCCGCCTTGGCAATGGATGCGGCTTCGGCGATTTTATCCTGTTTGTCAATATTTAGGGTTTTCCCGAGATATCTGGCAATTGCTGCTACACGTTTGGTTTTATCGTAAAGAGTACCCAGTTTTTCAAAATAAACAACATTCCTTAACTTTGCTGTCTGCTCTTTCAGAGAAACGTCCCTGTCGTTGCGGTAGAAGAAGAGGGCATCGCTCAGGCGGGCGGCAAGAACTTTTTCATAGCCTTCCCTAATTAGGGTAAAATCACCGCCGACAGGGAGCATATTTGAAAAACCTATGAATTTTGGAAGCAACTTTCCGTTCTGATAAAGCGGGAAGAATTTTTGATGTTTTTTCATTGTAACCGAGAGGACAGAAGGGGGAAGTTCCAAAAACGCCTCGTTAAAACTCCCTTCTACGGCAAGCGGGTATTCAGTAAGGTTGGCGATCTCACAGATTAGCGATTCATCATCTTCAGCAATATAATTTCCTTTTTCTGAAAGCGTTTTAATCTCATTTTTTATCCGTTTAACGCGTTCAGATATATCCGCAATAACGTAACCGTCTGCAAGGGCTTTTTTATAGGCGTCAAAGCCTGTTACTTTAATCGGAAGAGGAGAGAGAAAGCGGTGGGCGGTTATCTCGTCCGTGTATGTTAGCTCTTTAATATCAAGCGGAAGGAGTTTCCCGTCAAAAATGGAGAGAATATAGCGGATAGGACGAGCAAAAGCTATGGAAAGGGCGCCCCAGCGCATTGCTTTAGGGGAGGGGAAGGATAGGATAAGGCGGGAGGCAAAAGCGGAGATAAGCTTATCCGTATCCGCCCCCGTAAAGCGTTTTATCCCCGTCAGATACTCTCCTTTGGGGGTTGCTTCTCTCTTGTATTCATCGAGAGATTTTGCCTTGACAAATTTCTCTCCGACAGGGCTTAAAGAACCGTCTGGGTTAAAAGCGGCGGAGGCGGGCGGACCTTGAAAGCTCTCTTCATAATCACACTGTTTTTCAGGGAGACCGGAAATATAAAGATAAATTCGTCTGGGGGATGTGCCGGAGCGGATTTCATCAAAAGAGAGCTTTAACTCGTTTAACTCTTTCGCCGCCCTATCCTTTGCGTATTCCGCAGCAGCTGTTACAAAAACCGCAGGGAGTTCCTCGCAGGCAATCTCTAAAAGATAAAATGACATGGTTTGCTCTGATAAATATACGTATTTTCTATTGGAAGCTCCCTGGCTGTGTGCAAATTCCAAATTTATTTACAGATGTTTTCCCCATTCAATAAACCTTACTGTTTTCAAACAGTGCCAAAAGGGGGATGCAATATTATTAAATTTATCTTATGTTTTATTTTTTGTCAAGTAAATATATATTTGAATGATTTCGCTTCTGATTCACTTGTGATAATGTCCCGCATATTCACTTGTGAATTTGTCCCTCCAGGGATGACTTTTATTGAGCGCTGTATTATTTTTGGAGTTATTTAGAG
>JAITJJ010000094.1 GCA_031278965.1 Deferribacteraceae bacterium | reverse complement strand
ATACGAATATCTGGAAGGGAACAAGATATTGGTGAAAGATACTATTCAGACCCTTAGAAATTTGGGGAGAATCCGCCTCTCTTTCTACAAAAGAAAAAAAATTGCCGTAACCGGCAGTTTCGGAAAAACCGGGGTAAAAGATGCCCTCTGCTATGTGCTGAAGGAAAAATACAATACCTGCGCAACTGCAGGCAACCATAACAATGAATTGGGGGTTTGCCTGACAGCATCCGGAATCCCGCTGCAGACAGAAATGGCGGTTTTTGAGATAGGCAGCAACGCACCGGGGGAGATAGAACACCTTTCAAACCTGATAAAGCCTGATATGGCGGTGGTTACCGGGGTGGGCTTTGCCCATATAGGACGCTTCGGCACATTGGAGGAGACCGCAAAGGAAAAGCTTTCTATTGCAAACAGTCTGTCTGACGGAGGAACACTTATAGTAAACAGCAGCTTAAAAGAGCTTTTAAATAAATTTTACTCTGAAAACCGGTTCAAAGCTGTGACATTCGGAGAAGAAGGGGCGGACATATCGCTTACTGATTATAAGGCAGATAAGTTCAAGGCAAGGGCGGAGTATTCCGTTTGGGGGAAAGATTACGCTTTTGAGCTCCCGTATCCGTATAGGCATCTGGCGGTTAATTTCGGTGCGGTGCTGGGGGGTGCGCTTCTCTTGAATCTAAGTGAGGACGAGATTAAAAGAGGCGTTTCATCGTTCAGGCTTGCGGACGGTCGGGGAAATATCTTAAAAGGTGGGGATCTCTACGTTATAGATGACAGTTACAATGCTTCTCTGGAATCTGTCCTGCGCTCAGTGGAAGCGCTGAATGATCTCCCTATAAGCGGTGAAAAATATGCCGTGTTGGGTGGTATAGGGGAGATAGACGGGTTTGATACCTTAATCTATAAAAAAGTGTGCTCCCTTGCCGAAGAGTGCCCAAGAGTAAACTTTATTTTCGTGGGGGATAATTATGCCGCGTCTTTTGAGCGCGACAGGAGCAATGCGGAGTTTATCCCCGCTATGGATGCCGTTACCAAACGGATATCCGCTATTGAAAAAGGGGTTATCCTCCTAAAAGCATCCCACTCCTTCGGTTTTAGCCGTTTTAAGGATGAAATAAATAAAAGGGTGGGCTTAAATGTTATATAAATTCTTTTACCCGCTTGCGGAGTACTTGTCAGTATTCAACGTTTTCCGCTATATAACTTTTCGTACGGCATATGCGATAGTTACCGCCATGCTCATTATGCTCATCTTCGGAACTCTTGCTACGGAGTTGTTGAAACGACTGAAATTAAGCAAGGTAAGCAAGAGTTTTGAACCCGTAAGACATAAAACCAAAGAGGGTACCCCGTCCATGGGAGGGCTTCTGATAGTGTTTGCCAGCGTTACCGCCACTATCCTCTGGGCTGACCCCAATAATGTTTATGTATGGATAGTACTCTTTATATATGTAGGGTTTGCCGCCATCGGTTTTTATGATGATTATATGAAGGCAATCCGCTCAAACCCGCTTGGTATGCGCGGAAAGATGAAGTTTACCTGTCAGTCGCTTGTGGCGCTTATAGGGATAGCCCTTTTAATAATTTTTGCACCTCACGATAACCAGAAACTCCTCCTTCTCCCGTTTTTTAAGAACTATTTTTTAAACCTGTCGTGGTTTTATATAATATTTGCTTGGTTTGTTATAGTTGGGGCAAGCAATGCCGTAAACCTTACGGACGGATTGGACGGGCTAGCCATTATGCCCGCAATCATCAGCTTCAGCGCCTTTGCCATCCTCTCCTATGTGGCGGGCAATACCATCTATGCGGATTATCTCTCCGTATTTTATGTTAAATCCGCTTCGGAGCTCACCATATTCTGCGGGGCTATGGCAGGAGCGGGGCTTGGCTTCCTCTGGTTTAACGCATACCCTGCCACCATAATTATGGGAGATGTGGGGAGTCTCTCCATTGGTGCATCCCTTGCGGCGGTAGCGGTTATGGTTAAGCAAGAGATACTCCTTGTTTTCATAGGCGGGCTCTTTGTTATGGAAACACTCTCCGTAATAATTCAGGTTGGTTACTTCCGCCTTAGCAACGGAAAACGTTTCTTTCTTATGGCGCCCCTTCACCACCACTTTGAGTTGAAAGGGTGGAGCGAGCCTAAAATTATAGTAAGATTCTGGATAGTATCGTTTATCCTTACCATTGTTGCTATGAGCACATTAAAGTTGAGATAGTGATGAAAAAGATTGCTGTGATCGGATTTGCAAAGAGCGGAAAAGGCGCTCTCGCTCTCCTTAAAAGAAAGATGGGTGACGCTCAATTCGCGCTTTTTGATGATAAATTGGCGGACGGAGTGAATATTTTCCCCATTAGTGAATATAAAGATGACTTTGATCTGACGGTAATAAGCCCCGGTATCCCTCCAAAGCGCCTTCCAGAAATTAAAGGAGAAATTTTAAACGAGATAGATTTAGCTTATGCAGAGCTGGAAAAAGAGAGCAGAGTTATCGGCGTAACTGGAACCAACGGGAAATCCACCGTTACCCACCTTGCGGCGCAGATACTAAACAATCTCTCTGTGGATGCCGTTGCTTGCGGCAATATAGGCTATCCGTTTTCGAATGCGGTTATGTCCAGAGGCGGAAGAGGGGTTTTCGTTACAGAGCTTTCAAGTTTCCAGATTGAGCTTATGAAAAATATAGAGATCGCCGCCTGCTCCGTAACAAACCTGACTCCAGATCACCTTGACAGGTATAATTCCGTAGAGGAGTATTATAACGCTAAGCTAAGAGCACTCTACTTTGTCAGAGAGAACGGGCTTGTTACAGCGGGATTAAATCCGCTTATTGCAAATAACGCGCTAAAACACCGCTTAAAGGTTCTCTATATTGACGATGATCTGGAATCTTTCCCCAAGAAAATTGGAGACAAACTTGACTTCGGCCCTTTTTATATAGATGTTCGGGGTTTCCACCTCTTTGGACGGCATAACCTGGTCAATCTCTCCCATGCCCTCCTGCTTGCCTCTTCCGTTTTACCTCTTGAGGGTGATGCGACGGATCTGATAGGGGTGCTAACCGCTATGCCGCACAGAACTGAGTATATCGGGAGCGCAAAAGGCGTTGCGTGGATAAACGATTCTAAGGCAACCAACGTTGATTCAACTTTAACGGCGCTGAAAAGCTGTTTTTATCCGACTGCGGTGCTCTTGGGAGGGCGGGATAAGCGCGGGGATTTCAGACGTCTTGCAGGCGAGCTTAACCGTTGCGCCAAAGAGATATGTCTTTTCGGGGAAGCGGCGCATATCATAGGAGGGCAGCTTGAGGGGCTTGTAAAAGCCGATCTGATATATACCGGAGACTTGAAAGATACCGTTAAGTATTTAAGCCGTGAGGACGGATTAAATACCGTGATACTTTCGCCGGGGTGCGCCAGTTTTGATGAGTTTGCAAACTATGAGGAGCGAGGAGATAAATTTGCGGAATACTTTAAGCTATTCGCCTTAGAAGACAACTTATCGGGGGATAGAATATGATAAACTACAGGGATCCCAGATTTCACCTCTTCTTTATAGCGTTTGTCTTGTCCCTCACAGGGCTGTTATTCTCCTACTCCGCAGGCTCTCTACAGGCTATGCGGCTTGGAAGGAGCGATACTTACTTCCTTATGAAACAGCTTTTAAGCTGTGTGTTGGGGTTTATATGCATGTTCGCTGCCTATAAGATACCCCTGGAATTTTATAGGAAAAAGATAGTTTTCCTCTTTTTCGGAACCTTGATCCTTCTGATTGCGGTTTTTTTTCAGAGAGAGGCAAACGGCGCCCATCGCTGGATAATGCTCCCGGTTTTCTCCTTTCAGCCTTCGGAGCTTGCAAAGTTTACAGTGGTTGTATACCTTGCCCACTATCTGGATAAGAAGTATGACAAGATGGCGGATTTTACGAGAGGATTTCTCCCCGCCACAATAATGGTGGGCACCCTTGCCGCATTAATAATGTTGGAGCCGGATTTCGGCACTACTGTCCTTATAACCTCTGTGGCGTTTACTGTCCTAATTATAGGGGGGGCTAAGGGGAGACATGTTATGGGAATTTTGGGATTTTTGCTCCCGCTTTTTATAGCAAGTCTCTTTTTAGGATATAGACGGGGGCGGCTCCTTATGTTTCTTGACCCTTGGGCGGATCGTCTGGGCAGCGGTTATCAACTTGTTCAATCGCTCTCTGCTGTGGGAAGCGGCGGGGTTTATGGCAAGGGGATAGGCAACTCAACCCAGAAGCTCTTTTTCCTCCCAGAGGCGCATACGGACTTTGTTTATGCCATCATCTCCGAAGAAACAGGGATCCTTGGAGCAATGGCGGTGGCGCTTGCCATAACCCTATTCTTTAGGATAGCCGTTAAGGCAGCCCTAAAGCAGAGGGACAGATACAAAAAACTTGTCTTAATAGGCGTAAGTTGTATGCTTTTTTATCAGAGCGTGATAAATATAGGGGTTGTGCTTGGGATTCTCCCCACCAAAGGGATAACCCTTCCGTTTATAAGTTACGGGGGTAGCGCGCTGATGATCGCCCTCTTTTTTGTGGGGATACTGCTTAGAGGGATAGAGGAGAGCGAGGAGAGCGGATGAAGTTGATAATAGCGGGCGGCGGCACCGGCGGCCACCTTTATCCGGGGATTGCTGTTGCCGAAAGATTGAAAGCAAGCGGCGTACCGATTCTATTCCTTGTTTCAGACCGCGGAATAGAAAAGGAAGTTTTGAGCAAACTCGGCTATGATTTTGTTGAACAGAAGGTATCCGCCTTCGCCGGAGAGAGGATGTTGGGAAAAGTGAAGGCTCTTTCAAAATTGGTGAAGCAGTCGCACAAGGTATCAGGTCATATTAAAAAAGGGGATAAACTCTTGGTTTTGGGCGGCTTTGCAGGGGCGCCCGCCGCTATGGCAGGGATATTGAAGCGCAACGAGGTATATATTCATGAGTCAAATAGTGTTATGGGCACGCTAAACCGTTGGCTCTCCTCGCAGGCGGCCTATGTTTTTACGGCGTATAGCCAGACATTGTATGCCCCGTCACGTGCCGTATGTGTGGGCAACCCTGTGCGGCGGGACTTTTTGGGGATTGGAGAGAATCTGGAAAAGGGAAAAAATATCCTTGTAATCGGGGGTTCAAACGGAGCGAGGATTATAAACCAGACTATGGCAAAGGCGGCAAAAGCTCTTTTGGATGACGGCTATATTATCACTCACCAGACAGGGAAAAACCTTGAGGATGAAACGACAGCGCTGTATAAATCGGAGCTTGGAGAACTTGACGAGAGGTTAAAAATTCTCCCGTTTATAGATGATATGGCGGCAGAGTTTAAGAAGGCGGATATGCTTGTGGCAAGAGCGGGTTCAGGAACCCTTTTTGAGGCTATGCACGCAAAGCGCCCCGGCATTTATATCCCCTTTGCCGCTTCCGCCAGGAACCACCAGTTTTATAACGCCAAATATATGGCGGATTCCGGTTTCGGCAAAGTTTTAACTGAGGATAAATTTTCCGCAGACACTTTAAGAAAGGAAATAGAAAAGATGTATATTGAGATCCCCAACTACGGATTAAACTTTGCCAACCTAAGGCTGGAGGATTCCGCCGCAAAGATGATTAAATTAATGGGCTTGGAGGCCAGCGGATGACCAATATTTTTGGGTTCCTAAAACGATTGCATTTTGTGGGCATCGGAGGAATTGGGATGAGCGGTATTGCAAGGGTGCTTAAAAACCTTGAATTTGAGGTTACCGGTTCAGATGTTGTTGAAAATAAGACCACAAGAGAGTTGAGAGCATCGGGAATCCCTGTGTTTATCGGTCATGAAGGCAAAAATGTATTGGGTGCTGAACTTGTTGTGTATTCCTCTGCAATCTCCAAGGACAATCCAGAGCTTTTGGCGGCATCGGAGGCATTTATCCCTGTTATTACCAGAGGGGAGATGCTTGGGGAACTGACGCGGCTAAAATATTCCATAGCGGTAGCTGGAAGTCACGGGAAGACTACCACCACAAGCATGATAACGGAGATTTTAACCGCCTGTGATTATGATCCCACCGCTATAGTCGGAGGGCTGTTAAACAGAACCGGAAGCAACGCCCGTTTCGGAAAACAGAATGTAATGGTGGTGGAAGCCGATGAAAGCGACAAATCGTTTATGAAGCTCTATCCTTCTATAGCGGTAATTACCAACATTGACAAAGAGCATATGGAAAACTATTAGGATATGGATGATGTAAAAGATTGTTTTGCCGCCTTTGCCAACAGCGTTCCTTTTTACGGGTGCGCTGTGGTATGCATAGACGATAATAATGTGGCGGATATTATCCATAAACTGAATAAACGCTTTATAAGCTACGGCATAAAGGCTCAGGCGGATGTGCGGGGATCGAATATAGTTAAGGAAGGGTTTAAAGTCAGCTTTGATGTGGACTATAAAGAGAATTTTTTAGGAAGCGTAACCCTATACCACCCGGGAGATCATATTATTTTAAATGCGCTTGCGGCTATAGCGGCATCCATTGAGATGCAGGCGCCGTTTACTGCAATAAAAGAGGTTATTTCTTCCTACGGCGGGGTGGAACGGCGGCTCTCCATGCGCTTTGAAAGCGAAGATTTATATATAATAGACGACTACGCTCATCACCCCACTGAGATTACCGCAACCCTAAAAGCAGTCAGGGAGGCTTTGACAGGCTTTAGGATATGCGTGATATTTCAGCCCCACCGATATACGCGGACGCTGAGTTTAAAGAGCGAATTTGCAAAGTGCTTTCTGGATGCGGATTACCTCTTTTTAACCGATATATATGCCGCTTCAGAAAAGCCGATTGATGGGGTAGACTCCGAGATGCTTATGGAAGAGATAAAAAAATACGGTTTTAAGGACGCAAATTACCTTAAACAGTGGTCAGATTTTTATCCCAAACTGCAGGATATGACCAGCGATAAACTTGTGGTGGTGGTAATGGGAGCAGGGAATATATCAAAGTTTTCCTACGAATTAGCGGAATATTTCAGCAATACGCGGGTATAATATTAAAAGACTATATTTATATGAGGTGCAGATATGGCTGGCTTAAAAGAGAAAAAGATTCTTGTGGTTTACGGAGGGATAGGCACTGAGAGGGAGGTATCCCTATGTACAGGCAAAAATGTTTATGATACGTTGAAAAGCGGCGGTTACGAGGTTGAAGCATTTATCCTCAATGAAGATAATATCTATGAGATTTTAAGCCGTCATCCAGATATCTGCTTTAATGCAGTACACGGAAAATACGGAGAGGACGGGGTTTTGCAAGGTTTCCTTGAAATGGCGGGGATCGCCTATACCGGTTCCGGCGTTGCCTCGAGTATGATGGCTTATAATAAATATATGGCA
Organism: Deferribacteraceae bacterium; assembly: GCA_031278965.1. GTDB lineage: Bacteria > Chrysiogenota > Deferribacteres > Deferribacterales > JAISNW01 > JAISNW01. The sequence goes on along the minus strand of JAITJJ010000094.1, from coordinate 663 downwards.
AAGCTCGCCTTTGAAAAGAACGCGATACCCACCCCAAGATACTATCAGTTCGGTTCAGGAGGCGAGCCGCAGTTTATGCCGTGTGTTATTAAACCTGCACGGGAAGGTTCCACCGTCGGGGTTAGCATCGTGCATACGAGGGCTCATTACAAGCAGGCTGGCGCCCTTGCCAAAAAATACGATGACTGCGTTTTGGTGGAAGAATACATAGACGGCAAGGAGATAACGATTTCCGTAATAAACGGGAAAGTGCTCTCTCCTATATACATTAAACCCCATAGCGGCTTTTATGATTATGCCTCAAAGTATACGGCGGGTGCCACTGATTATCTTTTTGAAACAGGGTTATCCGATGCGGAAACGGATCTGGTGAAAGCAACCGCTGTAAGCGCATACAAGGCTTTGAACTGTTTGGGGGCGGCAAGGGTGGATATAATATTCCGCGATATTCCCTATGTATTGGAGGTAAACACGGTTCCCGGTCTTACGGAAACAAGCAACCTCCCCAAGGCGGCGGAGCATGACGGGATTTCGCAGCTTGAGCTTTTTGAAATGATGCTCGCCACAGCTTCAACAGAGCAGAATTAGGGATATATAGGAAGTTGCGCGTATGAGGAGGCTTGTCCTTAAAGCTGTTTTAGCTGGTTTTATCTGCGGGGTGCT
>JAITJJ010000053.1 GCA_031278965.1 Deferribacteraceae bacterium | reverse complement strand
CACTATGATGAACTTAATATAAAAGATCCCCATGTTGGGGTATGTCCCTATTTTTTAAACAAAATTTAGGGTATATTGTAATAATTATGGATAAAGTTGGAGGTTTACAACACTAGAATCATCCCTGCCGTTGCTTCTCAAACAGGTATAGCTTATCAGGGCAAATAGTACTATTTCATCTTTCCTGGTTTCATCGTTCAGGCCCTGCGGAAAATGATATATGCAAATTCGTTTAAAATATGCTAAACTTCTAAAAAGATAAGAGATGGGGAAGCTATGGACTTAAATAAAAGCGCTCCGAATGATGTAAGTATTGATTGGTCTAAAACCCCGCTTGTCCCGGCAGTAGCGCAGGAATATTATACAGGCGAAGTGCTTATGCTTGCCTATGTGAATGAAGAGGCGCTTAATCTTACCCTTTCCAAAGGGTATGCCCACTATTTTTCCCGTTCCCGAAACGCCATCTGGTTAAAGGGTGAGACAAGCGGCAACCTCCAAAAAATCAGGGAAGTCAGAATTGATTGTGATGATGACGCTCTCTTATATATTGTGGAGCAGCAAGGCAACGCCTGCCATACGGGGGAACTCTCCTGCTTTTACAGGAAAATCTCGGGATAACCTATGGGGAGATACTTGGGGCTTGATCTGGGCGCCTTCACAATAAAAGGAGCGGAAGTTGCGGAAAAAAAGAAAGAGATAGTTCTGACAAATGCATATGTTATTCCAAGCATCCCGGAACTCTTTATGGAAGGTTTAATCGGTGATTTTGCAGAGGCAAGCGAACAAATATTAAACCTGATTGAATCCGGCGGATTTGTAAAAAAGAAGGTTGCTCTCTCCATTAAAGGCGAATCAACCCGCACAAGGGGCGCCCGTATTCCATTTACTGATAAAAACCGCCTTTCCAGAGATCTGATGTTTATAGCAGAGCAGTATATGCAGGTTGATCTGGAAAGCTATTCTGTTGATTACGATATAATTGCGGCGGACGCTTCCATTGCACAAGCAAAGGTTATCTTTGCTGCCGCACCCAAGGATGTGCTTTCCGACTATGATTCGGTTATAAAATCCTCCAATTTAGAAGTCGGGCTCATAGATATGGAGGCTTACGCCTTATGCAACCTCTATGAAGCCCTCGGTTATCCATCCCAAGAGACTACAATAATAGTGCATACCGGGCACACTTCAAACAATATTGTCTTCATTGATTACGGCGAGTTTTCATATCAGGAGGCGAGCATTTACGGCGGCAAACACGCCAACTCCCTCCTTGCAAATATGGCAAACCTCCCAGATGATGAGACAATCAACAACTTAAAGGCAGATCCGAGCCGATCTTCCGAAGGGGAAAATATTAAAAATATCTTAACCACCCATTATATGAACGATCTATATGGGGATATTGAAAAGATCGTCAGTAAATACACGCTGCTCGGCGGGAAGATGCCGTCAAGAGGGTATCTGTCCGGCGGGGCGGTTTCCCTCATAGGGCTAAAGGAGCGCTTGGAAGTGGAGATGAAGATTGGTTTTTCCGTAATGAACCCGGCGGATAAATTAAAGATTGAATCAAGTGTTGCCCTGCAACTCCTTGAAACCAGACCTGCAGTATTAAATGTTGCAATAGGGATGGCATTGCGGGATGAATAAACGCTTACTTGCCTTAGGCATTATATTGTTTCTCTCTGCATGCTATGCTCCGCCGCCGAAAGTTTCGCCCATAATAGAGGAAGATACCGCTGAAATAAGAGGCGGGGTAAAAATCTTAGCCGCCGCCGCGGAGAGGCATAGAAATAACCGCCGTCTAAATATATCTTTCGGCGAGACAACCCCGCCATCTGTATCCGCCGATGGGGACGACCTCTTGATAATGTTTGCGGAGCGAATATTCATCCCCTCTGAAGTAAGTAAAAGGTTGCTTGCCTCCGCCTTCCCATGCAAATATCAGGAAACGAAAGAAGATTCTGTTTTGCGCTTCCGCTGCCCCAAAGAGATTGTGATCTATCCGGAAGCAGACAACGGGAGCGTGGATATTATAGCCCAAAAAAAGAGAAAATAGCGTTTGGCGGGAGTTTTGCAACTAATTTCAAAAAATTTCTCCGTGTTTCCTCTTGACACTTTTTTCTCTTACATATATATTAGCACTCATTAATAGTGAGTGCTAATTATAAATTTTTTGGAGAAAATAAGTATGTCAATTGAAGAAAAATCTTTTCAGACTGAGGTTTCCGAGCTTTTGGATATTATGATCCACTCTCTGTATTCCAATAAAGAGATATTTTTGCGGGAACTTATATCAAACGCTTCGGATGCCATTGATAAGGCAAAGTATGAGGGGCTTACAAATCCCGCTATATATGACGGGGGAACAGATTGGGCAATAAGGGTATCCTTTGATAAAGATGCAAAAACCCTTACTGTAAGTGATAACGGGATAGGGCTTAACAGAGAGGAAGCAGTTAGTTTGCTTGGAACCATCGCAAACTCCGGCACCAAAGAGTTTATAAAGAAGTTATCGGAAGCGGGAAAGACCGATTTTAACAATCTTATCGGGCAGTTCGGCGTGGGTTTTTACAGCTCTTTTATGGTGGCGGAAAGCGTTACGGTGCTCTCTCTAAAACGCGGCGAAAACACCGCAGTTAAGTGGAAATCTAACGGCAAAAGCACCTTTACCGTTGAGGATGCCGACAAAACGGGCGCGGGTACCGATGTTACCCTTAAGCTCAGAGACGGTGAAACAGATATACTGAACGAGTGGGCTCTTAAGAGGATAATAACCACCTATTCAGACTATATTGAACACCCGATAAAGATGAATGTATCCGTGCCGAAAAAGGATGCGGACGGCAAAGTCACGGATGAATACGAGCAGAAAGAGGAAGTTACAAACTCTATGAAGGCGCTCTGGCTTAAAGATAAAGCCGAGGTGACAAAGGACGAGCTGGAGCAGTTTTATAAACATATCTCCCACGATTTTATGCCCGCCTCAAAGGTTGTGCAGTTTAAAGCGGAGGGAATATCTGAATTTCACGCCCTCTTGTTTATTCCATCCCACGCCCCCTTTGATATGTTCCATAAAGATATGAAATACGGCCCCACCCTCTATGTTAAGCGGGTTCAGATCATGGAGCACTGCGAAGAGCTTCTCCCGCAGTATCTTAGGTTTGTAACGGGGGTGGTGGAATCTTCGGATCTCCCTCTTAATATCTCCAGGGAGATTTTGCAGAACAATAAGCAGATCCCTGTTATGCAGAAAAATATCGTCCGCAAGGTGCTTGATGCCCTAAACGATCTCAAGCGGGATGACCCGGGCGGCTATAAAAAGTTTTATGGAGAGTTTGGCAAATGCCTTAAAGAGGGATTATATTTTGACACGGAGCGCAAAGAAACCATAGCAAAGCTCCTCTTGCTTGAATCCACCGCCACCGCTCCGGGAGAATATACAACCCTTGAAGAGTATGTTAGCCGCATGAAAAACGAGCAGACGGATATATATTTTATTACGGGTTCATCCCGCAAAGAGCTTGAGTCCTCACCTTACCTTGAAACCCTTAAAGAGAAAGATTATGAGGCGCTTTTCTTAACAGATGAGTTTGACGATATAGTTTTCTCATCCCTCTATAAATTTGAAGAGAAGCCCCTCAAATCAGTATTAAAAGGGGATCTGAACTTTGCGGGGGAAGTGGAGGAGGAAAAGAAAGAGAGTTATAAAACCCTCTTAAACGTTGTAAAAGAAGCATTGGGCGATAAGGTGGAGAGCGTCCGCCTAACTAAAAGGCTAAAAAACAGCCCCGTCTGCCTTGTGGGCGGAGAGGGAGCGCCGGATGCAAATATGGAGCGGCTATTAAAGGCTATGGGGCAGCCGGTGCCTGTCCATAAGCGCACCTTGGAATTAAATCCGGATCACCCGCTAGTCGTCACCTTAAAAAATATAGCGGACAGCGGAGAGGGAAAAGATAAAATCTCTCTTTACGCCGATATTATATATTCAATGGCAATCCTCCTTGAAGGCGGAAGAGTGGAGGACACGGGCAACTTTGTAAATAAAGTGGCGGATATTATGGCAGAAAGCCCTTCTCTGTGAATGAGGGTGCCCCCCCTCAGACAGGGCTGTTACGCCGGCTTAATTTGCTTATTGCCGTTATAATTTCGGATACAGCACGCCTGCGGGCTGTATCCAAGTGCGTTTCGCATCATCCGCGAACTTCCAGTCTATCCCGCTCAAGCCATCGCTCTCTGTAGCACTTTTTTCTGGAATAAGTATTTTAAAGAAAATGCCCTTTCCAATCGGACTTTAAAAAATTCTCATTTGTAATATCCATAGAGGCTTATCTAAACAGTTTTCCTGGATGTGGGAATTTTCTTGATACTCCCCTCTTGTTATGTTATAAACTATCTTATTATTGAAATTAAAGAGGAGATCATAAATGTTTAGATCTATTACGCTGGCGGCGGTTATGGCTTTTGCTTTTTCCTCCGTCTCTTTTGCTCAGGTAAAGGTGGGGGTTGTGGATATGTCCCGCTGTTTTCTTACCTCCACTGCGGGGGTTAAGGCTTCTGAAGAGTTAAAGAGCTTTGAAGGCGAATTGGTAGTGAAATTAAAGGTTAAAGAGACACAGGAAGAGCTTGCAAAACTTGAAAAAGATTATATTGATACTGAAAAAACCCTTACTGAAGCCGGCAAACGGGCAAAACTTGAGGTTCTTCAAAAAAAGAGCGCGGAAATTGAAAATATCCGCCGCACTTATACAAGCGAGCTTCAGAAGAAAGATAGGGAGCTAACCGCAAGGATACACTCCGAAGTGGTAAGCGTGGTTGAGGGTTTGGCGAAGGAAGGGAAATATACTCTGGTTATTGATAAGCAGGGCGCTGTTTATTCCGCGGACGGCACGGATATAACCGATAAGGTTATAGAGCTCTATAACAAACAGCAAACCGCAAAATGAAGCTATCAGAGATAGCCGCAAAAATAAACGGCACTCTTGTGGGGGCGGATTGCAGCGTTAAGGATCTGTCAACTCCGGAGGCTCAAACTCCCAATTCCATCTGCATTTTAAGCAGTGCAAAGCTGGCGGAGGCGGTAAAAGGCGCTGCTTGCTGTTATGCGGTTCCCAGAGATTTTCCGGTAGTTCAGGATAAATCGTTCATACTCTTAAACGGCGGTACGCGGACAGCTCTGGCTGATCTGCTTGAAATAATTCGCCCGATGGATACCCCCCCCTTTGCCGTATCTCCGAAAGCGTCTTTAGCGGCGGATATTAAGCTGGGGGAGAGGCTGTCTGTCGGAGATTATGCTGTTTTGGAAAGCGGCTGCTCTATAGGTTCCGAAACGGTGATCTATCCGGGAGTCTATATCGGGCGCAGGGTAAAGATAGGCAAAAAGTGCATAATATACCCGAATGTCACCATATATGAAGATACGGAAATAGGGGATGGCGTTATTATTCACGCGGGAACGGTTTTAGGTGCGGACGGCTTTGGTTTTGTCCCGGGAAAAAGCCATAGGAAGATTCCTCAGCGGGGAAATGTTATTATCCATGATGATGCGGAATTAGGCGCAAACTCCACGGTAGACCGTGCCACCATAGGTTCAACCGTTATCGGACAAGGCACAAAGATTGATAATATGGTGCACGTGGGGCATAACGTTAAAATAGGCGCTCACTGCTTAATCGCCGCCCAATGCGGGATAAGCGGTTCAACGGAGATAGGCGACTATGTGATCTTCGGCGGGCAGGTAGGGGTGGCGGATCACGCTAAAATTGCATCTTTTACAAGTTTTGCCGCCAAAACCGGAGTTCATAAAAATATTTTGGAAAAAGGCGCTTACGGCGGAGCTCCCGCAATTGAGGCAAAACTCTGGATGCGTCAGGTAACCGCCGCCCCAACCGTTCCAGAGCTTAGAAGACGGGTGGCAAATATAGAAAGAAGGCTGGGAATAGATAATGCAGGAAAAAAGAGTTCTGACAACTAAGGAAATTAAACGCTTTTTACCCCACCGTTATCCCTTTCTCCTTATAGACAGGGTGCTTGACTGCACCCCGAATGAAGTGACGGCGGTTAAAAATGTTACAATCAATGAAGAATTTTTTAACGGTCACTTCCCGGATGAACCTGTTATGCCGGGCGTTCTGCAAGTAGAAGCTCTGGCACAATGCTGCACTTTTTTGGCTTATGAGGAATACGGCAACACTGATAAAAAGTTGGAAACTCTCTTTCTGGGGATGGAATCTGTGCGTTTCCGCAGAATAGTAGTGCCGGGGGATCAACTCATACTTGTTGCGAAGCTGATAAAAAAGAAAAAAGAATTCTGGTGGGTGGAAGCTGCCGCCACCGTAGAGGGGGAGGTTACCTGCGAGGCAAAGTTTACCGCCCTTTTGAGAGTGTCAGATAGATGATTCACCCCACCGCTATAATAGATCCTGCCGCGGAAATAAGCCCAAGTGCGGAAATTGGCGCTCTGGTATATATCGGAGCAAATTCCGTTATTCGCGACCGGGTCAAAATAGGGGTTCACTCCGTTATAGAGAGCAATACGGAGATCGGGGAAGATACCGAGATATTCCCGTGCGTCTGCATCGGCTGCGCTCCGCAGGATACCGGATATAAAGGCGAAGACACCTATGTTAAGATAGGTAAAAAGAATGTGTTGCGGGAATTCGTCACCGTGCACCGCGCTACCGCCAAGGCTGACAGGCTTACCGAAATAGGCGATAACTGCTATCTTATGGCAAATGTGCATATTGCCCACGACTGCAAATTGGGGAACAATATAATTATGGCAAACGGCGCTTCTCTTTCAGGGCATGTGCAGGTGGGGGACAATGCCGTTTTTTCAGGGCTTTTGGGGGTTCATCAATTTGTGCGCATCGGCACAATGGCTATGGTGTCCGCCCTTTCCCGAATTAGCAAAGATGTGCCCGCCTACTGCATGGTTTACAGTGATACTATTGAGGGTTTAAATGTGGTGGGGCTCAGGCGCAACGGGGTTTCCTCCGAAGTTAGGGCAGAATTAAAAAAGGCGTTAAAGATATATCTTGATAAGTCTATTCCCGTGAGTGAGGCAAAAGAACGCCTTGCAGCGCTTGAACAATACAAAGAGATTCAAATTTTCCGCAAATCGTGCGAAGAGAGCGTCAGAGGTGTTATAAGAAAAGGTTGAAATGAATGATTAAGATGGGCTTGATAGGGTTAGGGAAGATGGGGCAGTATCACCTTAACCTATATGATGAGATAAACGGATTGGCTTTAGCCGGCATATGCGACACAGAAGCAGCGCGTGCCGAAGCTATTGGTAAAAAGTGCTCTACTCCGCACTTCAGCGATTATAAAAAACTCCTCCCTCTGGCGGATGCCGTAACCATTGCAGCCCCCACAAAATACCATTACGAGATTGCTAAAACTTGCCTTAATGAAGGCAAGCACGTGTTGGTGGAAAAACCGATCACCACAAACTATGAGGAAGCGGAGGAGCTTTTTGAAACTGCCGCAAAAAAAGGGCTGGTTCTTAATATCGGTCATGTGGAAAGGTTTAACGGTGCGGTTATGGAGCTTAAAAAGATTGTTAAGAATCCCATTCTTTTTGAAGCCCGCAGAGTGGGTCCGTTCAATCCAAATTTCAGAAACGACAGCATTGTGCTTGATCTTATGATTCACGATATAGACATAGCCGCATCCATAGGGGGCAAAGCGGAAGCTGTTCAGGCGATGGGTTCCCCCGTGAACACATCTCTTGCAGATTATGCCTCCGTTAATATCTTTTTTGGCGGCAAACTTTCCGCCCATATTATATCAGGCAGAGTCAACCAGACCAAAGAACGCTTTTTAAACGTCACCCAAGATGATGCCCTAATCGTTCTTGACTACACAAACCAAGATATAAATATCACCCGCAACTGGCAGACTGCCCAAATTTTCGGCGATAAAGCGCTGACTTATAAAAATGAGTTTGTGCAGGAACGGCTCTTTGTATATAAAGAGAACGCCCTTAAAGCCGAGATTAAGCACTTTTTAAGCTGCATAGGCGGCTTGTCAGAGAAGATAACAAGCCCGGAGCATGATCTCGCGTCTCTAAAACTAGCCTTAACAATAGATAGTTTGCTCCTTAAAGGGCGTTACGGCGAAGTTGTTTTAAATTAAGTATGAAAACAGTGGTGCTTGCCGGCATGGGCAAACTGCCTTTTGAGGCGGTTAAAAAGTTACAGGAACGCGGGGAAAGTGTTACGGTGGTTGCTTTTACTGAACAGATTGCTATGGATCTTTCCTCTCTGGCTGTGGAAGTTCAAGTTTTCAGTATAGCTCAGGTCGGAAAGATTTTAAAATATCTAAGAAGCATAAAAGCTGATGCTATGCTCTTTATAGGAAAGATAGACCGCTCCATTATGGAAAAAAACCTAAAATTTGATCTTAAAGCCATATCTATGCTTGCCAAACTGAGAGACCGTCAGGAAGATACCATGATGCTTGCTATTATAGAGGAAGTTGAAAAATTAGGGGTTTCAGTCTGCTCTCAGCGGGAAGTGCTTTCCCACCTAATTGCAAAACCCGGCTTATATTCTATGCATAAACCGAATAAGAAGGAGAGCGAGGATATCGCCTTCGGCTACCGGAAAATGAAAGCGGTGGCGGGGCTTGATATAGGGCAGTCCATAGTGGTAAAGAATAAGACCGTTCTTGCCGTGGAGGCGATAGAAGGCACTAATGAGACTGTAAAACGGGGCGGAAGTTACGCAAAAGGAGGGTTTACCTTTGTTAAAGTTGCAAAGCCCAACCAAGATTACCGCTTTGACCTCCCCGCTGTGGGGCTTGAAACGCTGGATATTTTTATAAATTGCGGCGGACGGGTGTTTGCTGTGGAAGCAGACAGCACTATTATTGCAGATTATGATGCATGCGTTCAGCGCGCCGATGAAAACGGGGTTGTATTTTTGGGGTTTACGCCGCAAGAGCTTGTTTGCAGGACAGCGGAACATCCGTACTGAATTAAGGATATATTAATGGCATATTATTATATATTTGCTGT
>JAITJJ010000042.1 GCA_031278965.1 Deferribacteraceae bacterium | reverse complement strand
CCAATCAAAAATGCAAAGTCTATGACAACAATATTATAATCTCTGAACCAACAAAAAAAGCAAAACATATTGCCTCTCTTCTAAATATGGGGGTTAAAAAACCGAGAATTTAGGGTTATCTCCCTCTTTCAATTTCCATGCGCGAACCGCCGGTGTGTTGGGGCAATTCATAAGCAAAGGCGAGGATAAGACGAAAAAATAGAATCATTTGACATAGCAGCCGTTTGTCATTATAAATAAATCACGCAAGAATCATCGTGCAAGGAAGGGGTAAGTGAAGCGGGTTATTGACGGTTCTGAAATTGCAAGGATATTGGAACGCCTCACTTTTCAAGTTATTGAAACAGTTCCCGATCTTAAAGAGCTCGCTCTAATCGGAATTCACCGCAGAGGGGTTTGGCTTGCGGAGCGTATCCGCAAGATCATTGAAAAGCATCGGGGGATTCTTCTTGATCTAGGCAGCCTTGATATAACCTTCTTCCGTGATGATCTGGGGGAGATAGACTATCTTCCCAAAGCGTTTTCCACAGATATAAGTTTTTCGGTTACGGGGAGGGCTATACTCCTTGTTGACGATGTGCTGTATACCGGGAGAACCGTAAAAGCCGCTCTGGATGCAATCTCCGAGTTTGGGCGGCCGTCGCGCATCCTAATGGCAGCTCTGGTAGACCGCGGGCATAGGGAGTATCCCATTCACGCGGATTTTATAGGAAAAAAGATACCCACAGGGCTTTCGGAAGAGGTGTTGGTTCACCTTAGCGAGATAGACGGAGAGGACAATGTCTATATCGGAGTTCCGTCAACTGATACCAAGATCGGCGGCAATTCATGAAAGACCTAATCTCCGCCAAAGAGCTGACAAAAGACGATATATATTCCATATTGGACACCGCCGAATCCCTTCATGAGATAAACCGCCGCGATATTAAGAAAACCCCCGCTCTTAGGGGGAAAACCGTTGTAAACCTCTTTTTTGAAAACTCCACCCGCACCCGCACCAGCTTTGAGATTGCCGCCAAGCGCCTCTCGGCGGATGCTGTCAACTTTGCCGCTTCCTCAAGCAGCACGCAGAAAGGCGAAACCCTTCTGGACACCATAAAAAATATTGAAGCTATGCAGGCAGACATCCTTGTTTTAAGGCATGAAGCAAGCGGAGCGGCAAAGTTTATTGCAGAACGCTCCGGTACGTGTGTTATAAATGCCGGAGACGGCATAAACGAACATCCCACGCAGGCGCTGTTGGACATTTTTACTATACGCCGCGTAAAAAAAGAGCTTGAGAGGCTTACCGTTACCATTATGGGGGATATTGCCCATAGTCGGGTCGCCCGCTCCAATATATGGGCTATGCGGACTTTGGGGATGAGAGTCAAACTTTTTGGTCCCCCTACCCTCCTTCCAAATGATCCCAAGGCGCTTGCCTGTGAGATAGCCGCCGATAAGCGTGAGGCGGTTCAGAGCGATGTTATAATCACCCTCCGCATCCAGAGAGAGCGGCAGGGAAAACTCCTTATCCCTTCACTTAGGGAGTATTCCCGATTTTTCGGTCTTAATTCGGAGGACTTAAAATATGCGCCTAAAGATGTATTATTGTTGCACCCCGGACCCGTCAACCGAGGGGTGGAGCTCTCAAGCTCTCTTGCGGACGGAGCAAACTCTGCAATACTTGACCAAGTGGAAAACGGCGTTTCCGTGCGGATGGCGGTAATGTGCGCCCTGCGGAGGCAATGATATGCCATTAATGCTGAAAAACGGTTTTGTTGTGCGGGATAAGGTTGTTCAAACAAATATTATTATAGATAACGGCAAGATTGCCGACATTACAGATGAATTGCCGCAGGGCGCTGCCGATATTGAAGTTTTGGACTGCACAGGTTTGCATATACTCCCCGGACTTATAGATATGCATGTTCACCTTAGGGAGCCGGGGTATGAATATAAAGAAGACCTAAAGAGCGGAAGCCGCGCGGCGGTTCAAGGCGGCGTCACCTCAATCTGTTCTATGGCAAACACCAACCCTCCGGTTGATAATTCATCCATAGTATCTTGGATAAAAAGGCGATCCGATGAGATCGGGCTTTGCGATATACTCCCCTACGCCGCCCTGACGAAAGGGATGAAAGGGGAGGAACTTACGGAAATCGGGGATATCCTGTCCGCCGGCGCCTGCGGATTTTCCGACGACGGGCGCCCTGTGGCAAGCAGTGAGGTTATGCGGAGAGGGCTTGAATATACCCGCTTTTTCGGTTCTTTCATCGCCTGTCATGAGGAGGATGCCCCGTTATTCAACGGCGGTTCAATGCACGAGGGGAGAGTTTCCGCAGAGTGCGGGATAAAGGGCGCTCCCGCGGAAGCCGAGAGTATTATGGTAGCGAGGGATATAGAGTTAGTCCGCCTGACAGGAGGAAGGATTCACCTCTGCCATATATCCTCCCGCCGCAGCGTGGAGCATATTTGGCGCGCAAAGGAGGCGGGGCTTAATGTCACGGCGGAGGTTACCCCCAACCATTTAACCCTTACGGAGGAGATGTGCCGCAGTTATAACTCCTTTTCAAAAGTAAACCCGCCTTTAAGGAGTGAAGCCGACAGGCTTGCCCTCCTGGATGCATTAAAAAGCGGGGTGATAGACTGTATTGCAAGCGATCACGCCCCGCACCACCTTGACGATAAATTAAAAGAGTTTGATTACGCCGCTTTCGGCATGATAGGCCTGCAGCTTATAGTTCCCCTCATCTCCCGCCTTGTGGAGGACGGAGTTATCAGTTGGAGCGAATTTGCAAATATAACAGCCGCCAACCCCGCCAAAATATTGAACCTTTCGGACAGGGGAGTTATAGCCAGAGGGAAAGTTGCGGATATTGCAGTGATTGATTCTAAATGCGAATATATATTTGATGAGAGCATAAACGTCTCGAAGAGTCAGAACACCCCGTATTGGAAAGAAAAGCTGAAGGGGAAAGCGGTATATACCATAAAAAACGGGAAAATTGTTAATACGGGTTCTTGAATGAGGGCAGATTTTTGAGCGTTAAAAGAGTTGTAAAAAAGGTAGTTAAAATTATTCTGATCCTTATTGCGGCGGAAATTGTTATTGGCGGGATTGCAGCGTATTCCGTCTGGGTGCGCATAGGCGCGGAGCCCCCCTCTTTTGATCTGGATTATTATAAAAACGGCAGATTTATCTTTCCGGTAAACCCCAATCCGGTTTACCGCCCCTTGAGGGAGGCGGATAAAACCGCAAAAAGGGGAGTGGCGGGGTGGATCCGCTTTTTATCCCGCTCTCCGAATGCGCCGGAATTTGAGCTTGAAAAGGTAAAATTAAAAAAATACGAATTCCCCAATACTCCGGAAAAATACAGCGTGTATTGGCTTGGGCACTCCACGGCTATATTTGAGTTGAACGGGGTAAGGGTGATTACAGACCCTGTTTTTGGGTACGCATCCCCTTTTTTCCTTGCCGCCAGACGTTATGACGCTCCGCCGCTTCCCCGCGGAGAGCTTCCCAATATTGATTTGGCGCTTATCTCCCATGATCACTATGATCATCTTGAATACGCCACTATGAAGCATCTTAAAAAAACGAGGACGATATTTGTGGTTCCGCTGGGTGTCGGCACTCACCTCAGAAAGTGGGGGATTGACAGCATGCGGATTCGCGAGCTTGGATGGGGGGATTCTTTTGAGTATAAAGATATTGTTATAACAGCTGAAAAAACTATACATTGGACAGGTCGGCTGCCGAAGCACCGCAATAAAACTCTGGCTGTTTCCTACGTGATTGCAAGCAAGGATAAAAAGATATTCTTCAGCGGGGATACCGGTTACGGCGAACATTTTAAGGAGATAAGGGAAAAGCATGGGGAGTTTGATCTGGCGGCGATAGAGATTGACGGGTGGAATCCGCGCTGGAAAGATATACACCTCTTTCCGGATGAGGTTTTGTCGGCGGCAAAAGACCTCGGCGCAAAGCTCCTCCTCCCTGTTCATTGGGGAGCATATGATCTTGCCTACCATAGATGGGATGAATCCATAAGGGAGGTAACAAGGCTTAGTATTGAAAATGCTCAGAGTATCGCTTCTCCGCGCATGGGGGAAAAGTTAAAGCCGGATGAATTTCTTAAACAGGAGGGCGGTGACGGTACGGTATGGTGGATGTATCAGAAAAAATAGATTTTTTTGAATATCTTTACGCAAAATATAATACGCCGGATTATATAAAAACCGATCCGATCTTTTTTCCGCATAATTTGAGTGGCAATAGGGAATTTACTGCCTTTACCGCCGCTCTTTTCGCCTATGGAAATGTTAAGGCAATGCAAAATTTCCTGAAAGATTATTTTAGCTCTACGGGGACAGATCCTTTTAATCCGGTGTTGAACGGGCGCGGTATAAAATACAGGTTTCAGAGTGCGGCGGACGTAAAGAAATATGCCGTCGTTATGCAAAAGGCGTATGAAGATTTCGGAAGCCTTGAAAATCTCTTTTTGGAATCATCTGCTGCGGGCGGAATCTATTCCGCCGCGGAGAAAGCGTTTCATGTTATCCGTACCCGCTACCTTTCTGAAAAGCCAACCCATGGATTAAGCTTTCTCTTTGCCTTGCCAAACCGCTCCGCCTCCAAACGGCTTAATATGTTTTTAAGGTGGATGGTGAGGCAAGATGTTGTGGATTTCGGGCTTTGGAAAGGCTTTCGCAAAGAGGAACTAAGCATCCCCCTTGATACGCATATACATCGTCTTTGCGTTAATTTGAGGGTAATAGAGCAGGGCAGCAAAGGCGTCTGCGCTGTAAAGAAAGTAAACGCCTTTTTTAGAGAACTCTCCCCTGACGATCCCGCAAAATATGACTTTGCCCTAACCCGCTTGGGAATAGCAAAAGGGTGCGCATATGAACCCTCCCCCGCCTGCGCTTTATGCGAAGAAAAAGACATATGCGCGTTTAGGTAAGGCTACAAGTTCCTGATTGAAAAGAGAGTTTCAACCAATTTGCTTTAACATTCGAAGATTTTGCCGTGAACAAAACTGCGGGAAAGAATCATCGGCTCAATTATGCAAAATAATTATGTTATGCTGCAAAACCTGAAATTATCCACTCTTTTTTTCCCAACAATAAGGAGTGCTTGAACGGCTTATTTTGTTTTACTGTTTCAGTGTTTTCCGCGTTCTATCAAGAAAGGCGCTGGAAGCCTTTGAAAAGACTTGGTGCTTTTCCCATACAATGTATAGCTCCGCTTTCAGAGTGGGTTTCAGTGGTCTGAAACAAAGATTTCCGGTTGTATTCACAAGTTTATCCAAGCATAGGGCATAGCCAAAGTAGCGGGTAATCTCTACATACCAAAGGAAATTGATAAAAACACAAAACATTCGGCAATTATCGTAGGACACCCTATGGGTGCTGCTAAAGAAAACTCTGCAAATTTATATGCTCAAAAAATGGCGGAGCGTGGATTTATAACCATGTCCATTGATCTTCCTTTCTGGGGAGAAAGCAAAGGGACGCCCCGCAATAGTGTTTCGCCCGACATGTATGCCGAAGCTTTTAGTGCGGCGGCAGACTATCTTGGCACCAGGCCTTTTGTTGATAGAAATAATATAGGCGTAATTGGAATTTGCGGAAGCGGAAGTTTTGCTGTCTCCGCCGCTAAGATTGATCCAAGAATAAAGGCCATCGCAACGATTAGTATGTATGATATGGGATCTGTCAACCGCAATGCCTTAAACTATTCCCTAACTTCGGAACAAAGAAAACAAATCCTAAGAGAGGCGGCGGAGCAGCGTTATGTTGAATTTGAAGGCGGGGCAAAAAAATATACCGGCGGAACAGTGCATAAAATTGATGAGAATTCAAGTCCGACTGAAATTGAGTTTTATGATTTCTGCCGCACGCCAAGAGGAGAATTTATACCCAAAGGTTCATCTTACGGAGTTGTAACACGCCCGACTCTAACTTCAAATGTTAAATTTATGAATTTCTATCCGTTTGACGATCTAGAGATGATTTCGCCCCGCCCAATATTATTTGTCACCGGAGATAAGGCACATTCAAAAGAGTTCAGTGAGGATGCCTACAAAAAAGCCTCTGAACCAAAAGAATTGTTTTATGTCAAAGGAGCGGGTCACGTGGATTTATACGACCGAGTTAATCTTATTCCCTTTGATAAGTTGGATGAATTTTTTAAAAAGGGCTTAAAGTAAGATGAAAACAGTTAGCCTGTTTATAGCGGCCTTTCTAATAGGGGCGCTGTTCCTCTTTTTGCGGGGAACAGCTGTCCAAGAAACAGACGGAAAAGGAAAACAAGTGAACATAAAAATTACTTCAGATGATATGGTCATTATGGCAACATTAAATGATTCCGCACCTTCCAGAGATTTAATCAAAAGATTGCCCATAACCTTAAACTTGCATTCACACCAAAACCGAGAGTATTACGCCGACATTGGGCTTGCAAAAGATGGCAATACTCAAAGCGGTTATGAGATTGGCGATATCGCTTATTGGACACCCGGCGACAGTTTGGTTTTCTTCCATAGAGAAGGGTACACGGGAAACCTTATAAAGATGGGATATATAACCTCTGAATTAGATACATTGCGCAGTATGGGCGGCAGTTTCCAAGCAAAAATAGAAATAGCCAGCGATGGGAGATGAAAATAGTGTCTGGCGGATAGAAGAGTTAATCATGAAAAGGGTTTTCAAAATTGTGTTAATAATCATACTTATTTTACTTATTGTTATTATTACTATTGCAAGTCTGTATATTGCGAGAGAATTTGGCCGCAATCCAAGTAAAGAGGAGTATGCTCTGTATGAAAACTATCCTAATTTTAAAAATGGGGAGTTTCAAAGCCCTGAAAAGTTGGTTTATGGTTTTAACGATGTTAGAAATGGACCAACAAGCTGGTCTCGTTTTCTAAGCAAATCGCGTTTTGCGCCATCAGGAAAGCTGCCCAAAGTTATGCTTGATAAAAGCTGCTTTCCCAAAACTCCATCTGATTTTGCACTGTATTAGCTTGGACATTCGGCGGCAATTCTTGAACTCGATGGCAAAAGAATTATTTTTGATCCCGTTCTTGAAAATGCCGCCCCAATCCCGTTTGCTGTTGCGCGATATGATGAAGCTCCAATCAAAAGAGAGGAACTGCCAAATGTTGATTATATTGTTATCACTCATAATCATTATGATCATTTGGAAAGAAAAACCGTCCGATCTATTAAGGAAGGTCATTTTATTGTCCCTCTGGGTGTCGGAGCGGCACTAAGAAGTTGGAGAATTGATGGAAACAGGATATCTGAGTTAGGCTGGAACGATGCATTTGAAGAGAATGGATTTAAAATCATAGCCGAAGAAGGGGTTCACTATTCCAACCGCAGCCCTTGGAACAGAAATATGACATTATGGAATTCTTATGTAATCCAAACTCCAAACATACAAATCTTTTGGGGAGGGGACACCGGATATGGCGAACATTTTGCCAAAATCGGCGGAGAGTATGATTCATTCACGGAAGGGTAATTTTAGCGCCCTGTTGACGGGTGGCGAGCATTAAGCGAAAAATATTTCTTTATTTTGTTATATAACCGTGCTAAGTTAGTGTTGGCTAAATTAGTTTTAATTTATTTATATCGTTTTTATATCTGAATCTATTATATGGAGAGTTATGAAAAATCGTATTGTAAGCGCCGTCGCAGCGTTAATCTCCGGCGGATTGATTGCTCTGGGACCCCAATATCTCTTTAGATTATGCGGGCTTATCCCAGGCGGTGCGATAATGCGCTGTCATTGGAGCGGGCAGGCGGAGATAGGTATAGGTGCGCTCATAGCGGTTTTAGGGATATTTCTTATTATCAGCAGGAATCCCGCATACAGAGCTGCCTATAGCGTATCCGTTGCGCTGTTGGGCGTATTGGCGCTGCTTATCCCCAACTTTCTGATAGGAGGGTGTTCCCACCCCGAAATGGCGTGCCGCACAACCGCATTTCCTGCCCTCACGGTGATTAGCTTGCTTGTCATCCTCTTTTTTACGGGGAACGCCCTCTATCTCCGCTACAGGAAAAAGGGACGATGAGTTTGCGGATAGTTTTCGGCAACCTTAGAAGCCGCATATACCGCACGGCAACTTTGGGGTTGATTACCGCTATTCTTGCTGCTGTTCTTTTTGGCGGCTTAGTCGTTTCCTCATGTCTTAAAAGGGGAGCGGAAGGTCTTGCCGCGAGGCTTGGAGCTGATCTCCTTATTGTTGCCGAAGGTTATGACCGTGAGATGGAAGGGATTCTGCTGAGGGGGGAGCCTACCTCATTTTATATGGATTCCGAATGGATTGAAAAGATCGCCTCCGTTGACGGCGTTGCCTCCGTATCTCCTCAACTTTATGTGGCAACCCTCAATTCTGAATGCTGTACAGCCTCCGTTCAACTTATAGGGTATGACACCCTTTCAGATTTTCTTATCCTCCCATGGATAAAAACAGGACTTCCCTCAAAGTTGGAGGAGCACGATATTGTTGTCGGCGGGATGATTATGGGGCAGGTGGGAGATGCTGTAAAGTTTTTTAACAGGGATTACCGTATCGCCGCAAAGATGGAGAACACCGGGACAGGATTTGACACGTCAATCTTTATGACGCTTTCCGCCGCCAGAGCTGCAGCCCTTGACGGCTATGAAATACGCAAGGCGGCCTTTACCGAAATGGGGATTGAATATGAGGACGAATATCTACCCGTTCCCCCGCCGGACAATGCCATCTCCACCATTGCCGTTCTCGCTGCTGAGGGTGAAACCCCCACAGGAATTTTGAGGAACATTCAGGCTAAATACGGCTATAATCCGGGAATCGTGGCGGTTCCCGCCAACAGCATTATAAACACTGTTTCAAGCGGACTTAGAACCGTTACTTACTTTATAGGGAACATATCCGTCGCCCTCTGGTTTATCTCCCTTTTAGTATTGGCGGTGTTATTTTCCGCCTTTATAGGCGAGAGGAAGCGAGAATTCGGTCTTTTGCGTTCCATAGGCGCCTCTAAGAAAAAACTGGCGGGGACAATTATGTTGGAATCATGCGCCGTATCCGTTATTGCAAGCCTTGTGGGGATAATAGCGGCGGCTCTTATAGTCTTCCCGTTTGAAACCTATCTGCGCAAGTCCATAAACCTCCCCTATGCGGAACTCCCTCTGCTTAAAGCAGGGATTACGGCTCTCTTTGCCTTTATTCTGTCGTCCGCAGCAGGACCGTTTGCCACTCTTTTCTCTCTCGGGAAGATCTTAAAAACAGATACTATGGATATAATTCGGGAGGATTTAAGGTGACGGGGGAGCAGGATAGATTTGCAAAAGGGGTGCTGCTGGAGGCAAGAGGGATTAAAAAATCGTATAAGCGCGGAGATAATCCGTTTTGCGCGGCGGACAATATTTCGCTCTCCATTAATCCTGGGGAATTTATAGGGATAACCGGACGAAGCGGAAGCGGGAAAAGCACTTTGATGAATATTTTAGCGGGCCTGATGACTCCAGATGAGGGTGAAGTATTTTTTGAGGGGAAAAGTTACAAAAAGATGACGGATAGGGAACTGTCCGCTTTAAGATGCAACGGACTAGGCTATATTATGCAGGGATTAAGCGTTCTGCCAAACTTTACGGTTTATGAGAATATCCTTATCCCTGAATGGCTTGACAGAAGGCGAAAAAGCTCTCCGAAAGATATTTTAAAGGCGATGAAAAAAGTGGGGATAGCCCACCTTAAACGCCAATATCCGTCCCGTCTCTCAGGCGGCGAGCTTAGGCGGGTATCCATAGCCCGCGCCCTCCTCTCCTCTCCTAAACTTCTGATTGCAGACGAACCTACAAGCGATCTGGACGAAGAAACGGCGGAAAATATTGTAAATATCTTATCCGATATAGCAAGGGAAGGCGTTGCTGTGCTTATGGTAACCCACGACCGGGAGGCAGCCGCCAAATGCGGAAGGGAGTACCAGATGAAAAACGGAGTATTAACCTAAAGGTTCATACGGCATTTCTTTTCTGATCTTATCCCTCCAATAAAAACCCTCTGTGAAAGTTTTGCAAAATTCGCCTGATTGCAACATACCCTGGCTTTTGCGGTCAATAAAGCTGTAAGCTTTTATTATCAGGGATTATGGGCTGTTTTTGCTGATAAAAGCTATCAGGGCTATTCCCCCAGATTTTAACTTTTTTTAATGCACATAATATTGTAATATTTATACATCGGCGTCACCTTCCTATCTTTTTTTTTGGTCAAAATAATTATACAAGAGGACCGCCGATAACTTCAAATATTTATTAATACTTCTTTATAAGTCATTATAAACAAACCATATTTTTAGAAGAAAAGAGAATAAAGGTCTTGGAGGATAACACAAGATATCTCTCTGTCAAGGTGAAGCCCCTGTGAAGTTGCTGCGCAAACCTTGACAGAGCTCTCGCTTGTGTTATCGCATACCTTTATTCTTCTCTCTTTTCTTTTAAAAATATACCACCGAACAAACTCTATCTTATCGGCTTCCGCTTTCTCTCTTGACACTCTGCTGGCGAAAATACTTTTAACTTCAACGGACGATCACGATCTCCGGAGTATATCTCAAAAAAAATATTTTTTTCCCTTGACGCACACTATAAATAAGGCTAATGTCATGATAATATCCTTTTTTGTCATGATATGTCATAAAAAGGTATAGGCGATAAAATATTTTTTGAGGCGGGATTTTGGGTTTCAGCGGGAAATTTGTTCATGCTATCAACGCGAACGGGAGAGTAAGCATCCCTTCCAAATTTAGGGAAAACCTGAAGTCTGTCCGTTCAGAGGACAGGATAGTTCTGCGTAAGACTTCCGCTTGCGTGCAGGCCTATCCCACCGAAGATTGGTGGAAATTTTTCAATGCACTCCCCACCAAAACCAAGTCTGACCGCTATGCAAAACGGAAGATAAGCGCAAACTCCATGGAGGTGGAGATAGATAATAACGGGCGCGTTCTCCTTCCTGCGGAGTTTAGGGAGCGTTTTTCATCCGAGTGCGTATTTTTGGGTATGGGGGACGGGCTCTTTGAAATTTGGGATTCAGGTGCGTGGCAGGAAGTAAGCAGCGAAGAGATAGACAGCGAAGAGCTGTCACCGGAATATGGCGAATTTGAGCTATAGGAGTTTTGTATGCATATTCCGGTTCTTAGAAGGGAGCTGTTGGAACTCTTAAATATAAAGAGCGGCGGCATATATGTGGATTGTACCGGGGGCGCGGGCGGACATGCGGAAGAAGTTCTCTCAAAACTCACCGCCGGGCGGCTTATTATAATAGAGAGAGATCCCGATGCGGTTGAACGCCTTAAAGAAAGATTTAAGGGCAACCCCAACGCGGAGGTGGTAAGGGGGAACTTTAAAGATATCGGCTCAATATTGAAAGGGCTTGGGATAGATAAAGCAGACGGGCTTTATGCAGATTTTGGAGTTTCTTCAGAACAGCTCTCCGCTCCGCAAAGAGGTTTCTCCTTCAAACTTGACGGCAGGATAGATATGAGAATGGATTACGAAAGCGGTGAAAGCGCTGTGGATGTTGTAAACAGGTATAGCGAATCCCAGCTTGCCGAGATAATCTATAAGTATGGCGAGGAGAGGTTTTTTAAACGTATCGCCTACCATATCGTCAGCCGCCGTAACCTGCATCCGTTTGAAAACACCCTAGACCTTGCCTCCGTAATAAAACAGGCGGTGCCAAAGAAGTTTCACAAGCAGAACCAACACCCCGCCACCAAAACTTTTCAAGCCCTGCGTATCCATGTGAATGGGGAGCTTGAAGCGGCGGAAAGCCTCCTCAGGGAGATAGGAAAATGTGTGGAAAAAGGGGGCAGGGTTGCTTTTATATCTTTTCACTCCTTAGAGGATAGGCTTGTTAAAGAGTATCTGCATAGATATAAAAGCCCCTGCTCTTGCCCTCCAGAATTTCCGATCTGTGTTTGCGGCAAAGTTCCCGTCTTTAAGACTTTAACAAAAAAACCGATTACCCCGTCCGATAGGGAGATAAAAGAGAATCCGCTTTCAAGGAGCGCAAAGCTGCGGGCGGCAGAAAGGATTTAATTAACAGATATATTTAAAGAGGGGTTTATGGGAAAAAATAGAAATAATGGCTTTAAAGGCGGGTGGCTGAAAGGGGTAACTCTCCTCTTCTTCCTTCTGCTCTGCGCCGAAGTGTTTGCCATGGGGCTTGTTCGGGGCAAATGCATAAGCAAAGGCTATGAACTCTCCTCTTTGGCAAAACAGATTGAGTTGAAAAAACTAACCCTGGAGGTAACAGAGGGGGAGAGGCTTAATTATATCAGCAAAGACAAACTCTTTTCCATTGCGGCGCAAAAAGGGTTTGTTTTAAAACAGGAGGGGAAAACTTTCAATGTTGAGAGATAAACAAGATTGCTTAGAAAGGGGGCTGGTCCCCTTTCCACCTTTCTCCCACATAAAGATTGCGCTACGGTGGCGCATGTCCGCATCCGCGCAAATTTGGAATCGTTTAAGACAAGCAGCATATTATACACTTTTTCAACACCCTGGCTTTAAGGCAGGAGGGGAAAACTTTCAATGCTGAGCGATAAACTTCTCCTAAAGATCTTTAGCTTAGCGGGCGCCGCTTTTATATCGGTGTGTCTTGCCAGATTATTTTATCTGCAAGTACTGAACTATGATTTTTATGACAAGTTGGTAACCGCCCAATCCACAGCGCGGATCTCTTTCAGCAAAGACCGCGGTTTGATATTGGATCGGACGGGGAAAAACCTTGCGATAAACCGCAAGATGGCATCGCTCTATCTATTCGGAAAAAATATAGATGATGCGGACGGGCTTATAAAATCCCTTAAGGCAAACGGGATAATAATCGCTTCGGCCACGGAGAAGCGGATACAGGAAAAGAGCAATTTTGTATGGATTGAACGCCGTCTTCCGATAGATGAGGCAGAAAGGATAAAAGAGGCGGTTGCGGGGATAAACTTTGTTTTGGAGGATGCTCGCCTTTATCCTGAAAAGGGGATGCTTGCGGGAATAATTGGGATAACCGGGACTGACAATCAAGGTTTAAGCGGGATTGAATATTATAAAGAGAAAACCCTAAAGGGAAAGGTTATCCCCGCCAACATAATAAGGGATTCCAGAGACAAACTTATAATATTTGACGATACGCCATTAAGAACAGAACCTGACAGCAAGGTTTATTTAACGGTTGATATTGAACTGCAAGCCACTGTTGACAGGCTTTTGGCTCAAGATATGCTTGAATATAAAGCCAAACGCGCAATAGCACTTGCTATGGATATTAAAACCGGAGAGATAGTGGTTTACTCCGGTTTATCGGCGGATAAAGAAGAAGCGGACAAAAATTTTATGTCAACTTTTCTCTTTGAACCAGGGTCAATCTTTAAAGGGATAAGTTTCGGCTATCTTATAGAAAAGGGGTTATATCGCGCGGGGGAGAAGATAAACACCTCTTCAGCCGTAGACCTTTACGGTCATAAAATAAAAGACGTATACCTCTATAACAGCCTCACTCAGCAGGACATATTTGCCAAATCAAGCAATATCGGCACGGTCCAACTCACCAGAAATGTGGGAAGCGAAGCGTTTTATAAATTCTTATCCCACTCCGGTTTCGGTGTGAAGACTGGAATTGAGGGGGTTTCAGAGGAAACGGGAATACTCAGAGAGCCTAAAAACTGGTCTGGGCTCTCCCTTGCGTCCTTATCCATAGGGCAAGAGGTTATGGTGACCCCTTTGCAGATTGTCCGGTATTACGCCGCCATAGGTAACGGCGGGGCAGCGGTAAAACCGCGGATTGTGGGGAAGTATACGGGAAACGGTCAAAAGTATATTCCAAAAACCGAAAGCGAGCAGATAATGAGCGC
>JAITJJ010000037.1 GCA_031278965.1 Deferribacteraceae bacterium | reverse complement strand
CCAATCAAAAATGCAAAGTCTATGACAACAATATTATAATCTCTGAACCAACAAAAAAAGCAAAACATATTGCCTCTCTTCTAAATATGGGGGTTAAAAAACCGAGAATTTAGGGTTATTTAAGAGTTTTAAAGGATATTGCGATTTTTTCTTGTTGCAGGATTTAACATTTGATAATTATTCCAGAATAAATTTCTTTTTACCATTTAACAATTTTGAGCAAAATCCTTATCCGCAAACTACTGAAAATTATCACAAATATAAGGATGCTTCTATTGAATTCATTGCTAAAAGAAATAACAGAATAGAATATTATGTGAATGGCATTTTATAAAAAAGGGGTTATAGGACTGTGCTCTTCTGGCAGAATTAAAGATACCGCAGGGCGATAATTATTGTTTTCTATCTAAAAAAACAGTTGCCGTAAAGGAGAATATCGGAAGTACAAGCCCTGTCAAAACAGGAATAAAGTGAAATTTCAGCATAACAAGCATCAGATAAATCCAAACGGCAAAAGCGGCAAACCTAAGGGAAAACCTAATTATATAAAACTTTCGTGGGGAGGGCTCCCACAATATTCTTTTAGTATCTTTTGCCAAAAAGACGAGGAAGGCAAGCCCGACAAGCGTATTAAGCAATACCGCAACAGCAGCCGATAGGTTTATGGTAATCCCAAAAATCCCAGATAAAATTAGAGCCGTAATAACGGAAATCAGCGCCGCGGTTCTGAAAAGATGTTTCATCTTAATTTTATAGCACCTAATCGGAGTTGCCGCAATAGGATAAGCTAAACAGGAAGATACGGAGCATAAAACGATTTATCCAATCCAATAAATGCATAAAAAAACTTCCCCCTTTTATAAACTCACTCCGTCAATCCGCTAATTTTTGATAATATCTTTTTATATTGTGCGTCAGTTCAACCGACAGGACGGAAGTATTAAAAGACGGGGTTGGTTGCATGGTTGCACGCACTACATACAGGAGTGTTCTGCGCTTTTTGAACATACGGTGCTATCCCCTGCACCAATATTGAATTGATGAAATATCCTTTTATTTACAGCAAATTGTAAAGTGACAGAAACTTGATTTTTTCTTAGGTTTCGTATTTTTTTTATTGCGGTTCATATTCTAAAAATGTATTATGTTTACTAAGGAAGGATCATGCAAATTAATCAGATAGAAAAACGGGACGGTTCAATTGTCCCGTTTGACCGAATGAAAATATATAATGCAGTCTTAAAGGCGTTTACCGCATGCGACCGCAAAGACAGAGTTCGCATTAACCGCTCCGAAGATGTTGAGGCCGTTGTCCGGGGAGTTGAAAGTCGTCTCTTTGAATGGTCGCCGGAGTTTATCCTTTCCGTTGAAGGTATCCAGAACATAGTTGAAGAAGTGCTTACAAAGCATAATTATGATGTGGGGAAGGCGTATATTCTTTACCGCAAAAAACGGGAGAATGTCCGCAAGCGCAGTGAAACCCTTATGAATATCTACAAAGACCTTCTGGAAAAGGACGCTAGAGAAAATGAGATAAAACGAGAAAACGCCAATATAGACGGTAATACCGCCATGGGCACTATGCTGAAATTCGGTTCGGAAGGCTCCAAACTATATTACGAAACCGATATTATCGCTCCCGAATTTGCCGTTGCCCACCGCAGCGGCGATATTCATATACATGACGAGGATTTTTACGCGCTTACCCTCACCTGTTGCCAAATAGACCTTGTAAAGCTCTTAAACGGGGGGTTTTCCACCGGATATGGACATATCCGTGAACCCAATGATATAAGAACCTACGCCGCCCTTGCCTGTATTGCCATACAAGCCAACCAGAACGATCAGCACGGGGGGCAGTCTATCCCCAATTTTGATTACGCCATGTCCGAGGGAATTGTAAAGACTTTTATAAAAGAGGTCGCCCGCTCCCTTGATTTCTTTGGATATTCGGAGGAATTTTCCGCAGCTGTTGAGGTGGGGCTTAAAAAAATATATGCCGAGCGTGGCACCCTAATTGATCTCACGGAAGAGATTAAAGCACTCCTTGATAAAACCGCCTTTAAATTTGAAATCCCTGTTAAAGAAGAAAAAGGGTGGGAGTTTTTAATTAAAAAATCCCGCCAATATACGGAAAAAGCAGCCTTGCAAGCTATGGAAGCCTTAATTCATAACCTAAACACTATGCACTCCAGGGCGGGGGCGCAGATCCCTTTTTCTTCCCTGAATTATGGCACAGATACCACGAGCGAAGGGAGGCTTGCAGTTAAGTCTATTTTGGAAGCTACCTACCGGGGGCTCGGGGGCGGAGAAACTCCCATATTCCCGATACAGATATTCAAGGTTAAAGACGGCGTTTCTGGAGAACCAGGGGACATAAACTATGATCTCTTTGAAATGGCGTGTATGGTTTCCGCAAAACGTTTATTCCCCAACTTTGCATTTTTGGACGCATCTTTCAATGCAGAATTTTACAGAGAGGGAAGACCGGAAACCGAGGTTGCCTATATGGGGTGCCGCACGAGGGTGCTCGCCAATAACTATGACAAGGAGAGCGCCGTTACTTATGGACGGGGGAACCTCTCCTTTACCTCCATAAATCTTCCCAGGATCGGGATTAAAACCGCCAGGGGGGAGGTTACTTTCTGGGATGAGCTTGATCGGCTTATTGATCTGTCAGTTCGGCAGCTCTTGGAGCGTTTTGAAATTCAAGCCCGTAGAAAGGCAAAAAACTTCCCTTTCCTTATGGGACAGGGGATATGGCACGGTTCCGATAAGTTGGACAGTGAAGACGAGGTGCGGGAAGTTATAAAGCACGGGACCCTTACAATGGGCTTTATCGGGCTTGCGGAATGCCTTGCTGCTCTTACCGGGTATCATCATGGGCAGAGTGATAAATCTTGGGAGCTTGGGTATGAGATTGTTTCCCATATGCGCCTTGCTATGGATAAGGCATCAAAAGGCACTGGGCTTAACTTCTCACTCCTTGCCACTCCGGCGGAGGGGCTCTCCGGCAGATTTGTGGCAATAGACCGTAAGATTTACGGGAAGTTGGAGGGGATCACCGATAGAAATTATTATACAAACTCTTTCCATATCCCTGTTCACTATAGGATAAACGCTTTCAGAAAGATAGAGTTGGAAGCGCCGTTTCACACCCTTACAAACGGGGGGCACATCACCTATGTGGAGATGGACGGCGATCCGTCTAAAAATATAGATGCCTTTATCCAGATTATACAAGCTATGAAGCGTGAGGGGGTGGGCTACGGCTCCATAAACCACGATCTTGACCGCTGTCCGGTATGCGGCTATCAGGGGGTTATTGATGATGAATGTCCGGGTTGCGGCAGAAAGGAGGGGGAGGCGGTTGAGCTTTCGTCGCTTCCGCTCGCTGTGCAGAAAAAAATTTTAAAAGGAGGCCATATATGAACAAGCTGTCTGTTATTGACGGAAAAGTAGGAGAAGGCGTGGGTTTTGAAAGGATTCGGAGGATCACAGGTTATCTTGTGGGTACCCTTGATCGCTTTAACGATGCCAAACGCTCTGAAGTTTGCGATAGGGTTAAACATGAGTGTGAGATAGAAGATGCCGTTATTGCGTATAGCAGGGATAGCAAGTGATTCCTGCGTAGACGGTCTTGGGGTGCGCTATACTGTATTTCTGCAAGGGTGCGCCCACGGCTGTCCCGGTTGCCATAACCCTGCTTCCCACGATTACGGGAGCGGGGAGGTTATGGATTCGAAGACTATTTTTCAGGACATACTCTCTTTAAAGTATATCCGCGGCGTCACCTTCTCCGGCGGGGAACCGTTGGATCAGGCGGTAGCGCTTGCTCCTTTAATGAAAGATCTGCGGGGGCAAGGTTATAATATATGGATTTATACCGGTTATACCTTTGAGGAAGCAGCGGCGGATTCTCTGATGTCCGTTGTTGTCCGCTTGGCTGATGTTCTTGTGGACGGCCGTTTTGTGCGGTCAAAACGCACCTTAACAATTCCGTTTATCGGCTCTGAAAACCAACGCGTCATAGATGTTCAGGAAAGTTTAAGGCAGGGGAAGGTGCAACTGTTCACCCCCAGAATTGTTTGGATTGGAAAACAAACACCTCATTTCAACAGCGGATTATATTATTAAAATGAAAAATTCATATTTTTAAAAATGCTTGCGCTGCAGACGAGAATTGCTTAGCATTGCATACCTATGAAGTTGATGTTTTTCGGAAAACTTGTTTTATTTTCTCCCTTTAAATCTGAATCAAAATCCCCTCCAGAGAGCTTTTTACTCTGAATTCCCGCTCATTTTTTAGTCTACCTTGTATTTGTAGCTACAACAAAGTTGCTTATTGTCTGATTCACTTGTGATAATGTCCCGCATATTCACTTGTGAATTTGTCCCTCCAGGGATGACTTTTATTGAGCGCTGTATTATTTTTGGAGTTATTTAGAGCTGGGGGCAGTCATGAGG
>JAITJJ010000213.1 GCA_031278965.1 Deferribacteraceae bacterium | reverse complement strand
AAGGAGAGAGAAGGGGTATACGCCTAAGATTTTATGCATCCGCGTGATACCATGAAATAAATATAGTGTGCAAAGGAGTTTTTTATGCAACTAAGTCAAACTACGCCTACTGTAACGTCCGTGTCATACGAGCAGTATAAGGCAAACCTCAAAAACCGTGAGGACAAAGGGGATGAGATCGGCAAAGAAGCCTTTCTTAACCTCCTTATTACACAACTGAAGAATCAAGATCCATTGGATCCGATGGATAATGCGGAGTTTACCTCCCAGACAACAGCTTTCTCCCAACTTGAACAGTTGATGGCTATGAATGAGAGCTTGCAGTCCATGCTTGAATTGCAATCCTCAACGGCTGATGTCGCCAACCCGCTTATAGATGCTGCAAACTTCATCGGCAAGACGATTGAATACAACTCCAATACCCTTGTTATATCCGATGAAGGGGTATCCTCCATAGCATTTTATTCCTCTGACACCGCCGCCACTGCCTATGTTTCCATATACAACGCAGACGGGGAGCTTGTGGGCGGGTATGAGCTCGGCGGAATCACCAAAGGTTCCAACGCCTTTGTTTGGGACGGCAAAGGGTTGGGAGGCACTTATCTTCCCAACGGGAGTTACTCTTTTGCCGTCAGTGCCGCGAGTGAAACAGGAGAAAGCGTAACAGTGGGCACTTACGGCGAGGGCGAAGTTTTGGGAGTGAAGAGCGCCAACGGCGAAGTCTACTTTGAAGTTCAAGGGGGGTTGGTGCCGGCGGATACCGTTTATTCGGTGAAAGGCTAGCAGGGTTCCGTTAATTCCCAGCCGACAGAGCAGGATTAACGTTGATGAGTTTCAGCGGCAGGGAAGGATGCCCCCCGCAACACACACGGATGTGACAGATGATTATTATAATTAATGTGCTTTAGAAAGGAGGCATTATGCTAAGGTCGTTGTATTCGGCTGTGTCAGGGTTGGGTGTCAACCAGAAGTCAATGGATGTTATCGGCAACAACATTGCGAACGTAAACACCATAGGTTTTAAGCAGGGGCGGGCGGTTTTTCAAGACCTCCTCTCCCAAACACTGGCGGGGGGGAAGGCTCCCACAGATTCAAGGGGCGGGATCAACCCCAGACAGGTGGGCACCGGAGCGTATCTTGTGGCGGTGGACAATATCATGTCGCAGGGGGTTATAAAATCCACAGATTCCACCACAGACCTTGCCATTGAGGGAACTGGATACTTTATTCTGCGCGGGGAGAGCACCAGCAAGTTTTATACAAGGGCGGGGGATTTCAACTTTGATAAGACAGGGGTTCTGACCAATCCGTCAGGATACCGCGTTCAAGGGTGGATGGCGGATCCGGTAACAGGCGAGATTCAATATAACACAAGCGCTTCAGACATTGTTTTATCGGAAGCTCATAAGATCATGCAGGCGCATGCCACCACGGAAATAAACTATTCAGGCATCTTGGATTCCGGCTCCACAGGTTCAGTCTTAAACTTCAATACTATACTTACCCAAGCCACCGGGAGTATGGATATTATGAACGTTTATCCAAGCACCGGCGTTCAATCTTCTCTGGGGCTTTCCTCCAGCGAGCTTGTCACCGTTAAGGCAAACGCTACAGACCTCACCACCTTTGATCAGCTCTACACGGAGGGCGGCTCGTCGCTGGGGCTTCAACCCAACCGTTCCACTATAGTTGTAACGCTTTCCAACGGGAATCGCTACAATCTAAAATATACCAACGCAGACGCGCCGTCCGCTTATGAATTTACCACTCTTGGCGGGCTTAGAGACGCTCTTCAGCAAATTATAAGCGATAACCCCTCCGATTTCGCCAACGGCACGGCAGGACTTCCCACCGTATCCATAGAGGAAGGGCAGCTATATATCAAAGGGCATACGGACGGCGTTTCAAGCACCGGTTTTACCATTGATTCCATAAGCTGCGGCGACTCCTCTTATTTAACCAATATACTTTACGGGCTTGCTGGCACATATACCGCCGCCACTCAAGATAAGCACACCTCGGAGTTTTTCTTCCAGAAAGATATCCGGTATAACGAACACTTCAGGACCATGGCGGATCTCACCAACCAGATTGAAAACGCCGTATTGGGCAATGTGTTGAGCGATTTTGATGCAACTTATATGGAGAACAATTTCGGCTTGCAAAACGGTGAAGCGCTGACACTTCAATTTATGCTGGACGGCGATACCACAGACGCAACCCCCGCCGCACCCGTTCAATTTACATTTATTTATGATGATGCGGGCAACTCCCTTGTGCCGAACTCGTTTCATACTCTGGCGGACTTGGCGAACCAGATAACCACCGCCCTCAACACTCAACTCGGTTCTTCCCAACTAAGCGTTGTGGTGGACGGGGAAGGGCTTGATTTCCGGTTTAACGATACAGCTCTGGGTTCCGTTAGGTTGGACGGAACTTACACGAGCAGTGCCATAGCCGCTTCAACCATTGCGGCTGTTGAAACCGTGCCTGCCAACTTCACCGCGGGCACAGGGGCAAGCCCCTATCTTGAAGGGAGCTTCAACCAGATAAACGCTATCCAGATAGACAAGAACTATCGGAGCATGAATATTGCCGAAATATCCGGCAAAGGGCGGATAAGCTACAGCAACAGGAGCGCTGCTATCAGTAACTTCGGTATGGCAGCAGGGGATACGCTTACATTAAACTACAGCGGCACATACAACGGTGCTACTGTCAGCAGCACTGTAAATTATATCTATACGGCGGGGGATACCCTCGCAACTCTTGTTGCCGCTCTTAATACGGCACTTACCGCTACAGCTGGCGTAACGGCTTATGAGAGCGGCGGCGGGATCTATTTTGAATTCACGCAAGCAGTTGCGGGCGACTCTTTTACTTTCGGCGCCACTACAACCACCCCAACCAACGCTCACCTGCAGAGCAAGTTTAACCCCCTCAATACCGTTACATTAACCAACGGTCAGAAGCGGTATGTCTCCGAAGTTGAAAGCTCTTCAGGCAGGCAGCTTACCGATTTTTCCGTCCTTAAAGCCTCCTCCGGCGGCTCTTTTGATGAAAATATCCTTGCCCAGCAGAGCGCGGCAATAAGCGCGGGCAACTCCACATCCTCCCAAAAGTTTTTAACCCTTGCTACGGAAGATACCCTCCTTCTGAACCTCTTCACCAATATCGGGGAGGCGTGCGGGTTCGTGGAAGGAAGCTCAATTATCAATTTCAACGCCACTGTAGGCGGAGAGGCGATCACCAAGTCCAACGCATTTTCAATAGCCGTAAGCAGTACGGTCGGGAATATGATGACCGCTCTGGAAGAATATCTTGGGCTTGGAACAAGTTTCAACCAGATGAAAAACGTAGTTCTGCAAAACGGTGTTATGACCGTATACGGAGAGAACGGCGAGGCGAACAATATTGATTCTCTGAAACTTTCGGCATATCCTGATTCCAAGATGTCCGCTTTCAACAACAATATCGGGCTTCCGCAGGTGAGCAGTGAAACCGCCACCGGCGGGCGTTTCGTATCAGATATGGTGATCTATGACCAACAGGGCAACGAGCATGTGGTGAAGTTTGACTACAGCGCCTATAACCACGAGAAAAACGAGTGGCGGCTTAGAATCTCCTCTTCAGAGGTAAACACAAAAGTGGAGTTTGACGGCGCCACCACCAACGAGATCATCATACGTTTCAACCCGGACGGCACGCCGAGTCACTATTACGATCCGTTCACCACCCCCATAACTTTACTTCCAAATCCCACCATCAGCTTTGATCCGGGCAACGGCACAAACCGCTTGTCAAATATAAAACTCTTCTTGGGCACACCGGGAAAAAATGACGGGCTCACCCTCTCGCGGGCGAACACTTCCATAAACACCCAAGAGCAGGACGGTTATCCGCTGGGCGCGCTGGATCAGCAGTTCTTTAACGAACAGGGCGAAATAATCGGCTACTACACAAACGGACAGGTGCGCAATATTGGGCAGGTAGCTCTCGCCACCTTCCAAAACGAGCGCGGGCTTCTTAAAGTGGGCAACACCATGTTTCAGGAAACATCCAACTCCGGCACCGCAGCGGTGGGCACCCCGCTCTCCGGTTTCCGCGGGCAGATCGCTTCAAACTCTCTGGAACAATCCAATGTTGACCTCTCCACCGAGTTTGTAAGCATGATTGTAACCCAACGGGGTTTTCAAGCCAACTCAAGGGTCGTCACCACCTCTGACGAGATGATACAGGAACTTTTGAACCTGAAACGGTAAGATAGAAGTTTAGAAAAAAGGGGAGTTAAAATCCCCTGCCGAGAACAGGGAAAATAGATACTTTTTTTGACAATTTTGGGGGAGGGCGAAAACCCTCCCCCAAAATTTATGAGAGGCAAACGATAGATAGTTTAGTAAACTTCGTCTTGAAGGGCATCGTAATCCTTTTCTCCGGTGCGTATTCTGTAAACGCTTTCCACGTTGTAGGTGAAGATCTTGCCGTCCCCAATCCCGCCGGTGTATAGAACTTTCTTTGCCGCTTCCACAACTGTGGATACCGGCACTTTGCAGACGACTATCTCTACCCGCACTTTTGGATGTAATTTAACTTCCAGCGGCGCGCCGCGATAGTATTCCGCATGTCCGCGCTGATAACCTGCCCCCAGAACCTGCGTTACTGTAAGCCCTGTTATCCCCACATCGCTTAGAGCGTTCTTTAGCTCATCAAACTTGCTTTCGCGGGTTATGATGGCAATCTTGGTCATCTTAACCCCGTCTGCAACTTTTGGTTTTTCTCCACTGACTGCAACAGGAACGTGGGGAGCTTCTTCACTGACGGTGGTTATGTTGGTGGCGAAGTCCGCATAGCTGGAAGCAAGGGCGTGTTCCGTAATATCAAGCCCTACGATCTCCTCTTCTCTGCTAACTCTAAGACCGACGGTCTTGTTTATCAGAGAGAACGCCACTCCCATAGCAATCGAGATCCAAGCGAATACCGCAACAACACCTAATGTTTGAACGCCCAGATACCTAAATCCGCCGCCGTAAAGCAGACCGCCGTCAATGGCAAACACGCCTACAAGGATTGTCCCTATAGCGCCGCATATCCCGTGAACGCCGATAGCTCCAACCGGATCGTCTATGCGTAATTTTTGATCAAGAAATTCAATGCCAAACACTAAGCCGATTCCCGCAATAATGGCGATTAGCACCGCACCGTAAGGGAGCACGGCATCGCAGCCTGCCGTAATAGCAACAAGCCCTCCCAGAGCGCCGTTCAACGTCATTGAAACATCGGGCTTGCCATATTTAATCCATGTTATCGCGCAGGCGGTGAAAGCACCCGACGCGGCGGCAAGGTTTGTGTTTACAAATATAAGGGAAGCGCTTGCTATAGCCTCATCTCCGGTCATAGAAACGGTGGAGCATCCGTTAAAGCCGAACCAGCAGAGCCAGAGAATAAATACGCCCAAGGCACCCAAGGTAAGGCTGTGACCGGGTATGGCGTTCGCCTTTCCATCTTTTGAGTATTTCCCTATCCGGGGGCCTAAAATGAATACCCCGACAAGCCCCGCAACTCCGCCCACCATATGAACCGCGGTGGAACCAGCGAAATCGTGGAAACCCAACTCTGAAAGCCAACCTCCGCCCCATATCCAGTGGGAAGAGATGGGGTAAACCAGAGCGCTTATGACTATGCTGTAGCAGAGGTATGCAACAAACTTTGTCCTCTCCGCCATTGCCCCGGAAACGATTGTGGCGGCGGTAGCACAGAAAACGGTTTGGAATATCAGAAACGCAAGTTTAGGATAGGAATCGCCTCCCACACTGTCGCCTAAAAGCATGATATCCGGTTTTCCTATAAACCCCGCAAAATCATCTCCAAAGACGATCCCAAAGCCTATCAGCCAGAAAAAGATGCTACCCGCCGAAATATCCATTATGTTTTTCATTACTATATTTCCCGCATTTTTCGCTCGGGTAAACCCGGTTTCCACCATACAAAAACCGGCTTGCATAAAAAATACTAAGGCTGCCCCTAGCAGTACCCAGATTGTGTCAACTGATGAGAACATATCCCACCCTCCTAAGGTTATTATTACCTCATTTATGCAAAAGTTGTGCCATAATAATTAATATATATTTAATAGTAAGTTATAAAAATTAGATGATTATAATATCATAGTTTTTCAACAATTTTTGCTATTTATCCAAAATAATTATACAAATTTGTAAAGTTCTTAAAAGATTACTTGTTTTAATAAGGGAAAAAAGGCACGTTAAATTGCGGTGAAATGAAATAAACAGGCATTTGACTTAAATGACATATAGTTTTGGGATTACAATTTTGTAAAAAATTAGCCGCAAAATGATATTTAAAAAGAGTAAAGATAAAGATTTGATTTTAAGATAAAAATCGTATATTCTACCTATATAAATATTTAGGTGATTTATGCCAACTCAAGCGCATTTGCCGTTTTTTAGCGGTATATTGGAAAAAATCCCCGTTTTTCAAGGTATAGCGCCTGAAATTCTGTTTGACAGCATCGTAAAACCTGAACAGCTTCATCTCTTAAAAGGCGAGGCGGTGTATACCCAAGGTGAAACCTATCATAGGGGAGTATATTTTATTGAATCCGGCGATGTAACGCTTATTGAATCCAGAGAAAACGAGGAAAGCGCTTCTACGCGGGAAATTTCTTTAAAAGCAAACGATGCCGTGGGGATCTCAACCTTTATCGGTAAAACCGTATACCTCCTTAGAGCGGAAGCGGCAAGCGATCTGAACCTTATCTTTATAAATGATACAAATATCTATTCCCTTATGACAGCATCCCCTGTTTTCCGCCGGAGGTTTAAAGAGCTTTTGGCAGAGCGACTAAAATCCGTAAAGACCATTACAAACCGCTACCAGAATATTCCGATCTATTCTAATGTTGGTAGCGTTATGACTTCTCCGATTATCTCCATTCACCCGTCCGCAACTCTTAAAGATGCCGCGGACGCTATGGCGAAACATCAAGTAAACGCCCTTTTGCTCACAACCAAGCGGCAGACTGTGAAAGGGATAATCACCGCCGCTTCCGTTGTAAAAAACTACGGGGCGGCGGAAGGCGCACGCGTGCTTGATTATGCCGCGCCTCCTTTTACCTTTCCGCTCTCATACCCGCTGAATGTGGCATATGAAGCTATGAAAAAGCTGAACGAAGACTATGCCGTCATAATCCACAGGAAAAAACCGCTCGGTTTGGTTTCTAAGGCGGAGTTATCCGCCCTGTTGGCGGAAACAAGCGTTACTTTTGCCGCCTCTGTCGCCCAAGTCACTTCAATTGATGAGCTTAAACAGCGGGTTCTGACATTCCCTCTCCTATTCAGCAACTATATGAATAATGCATATTCGCTTTCAGAGCTCATACCTAAACTCGCCAACTGGCATAGAATAGTAAAAAAGCGCGCCTTTGAAATTGCCTATGCGGATTTTGAAAACACCCACAAGCGCCCCTTGACCAACTTCTGCATTACCTCCGCCGGTGGGAACGCTTTGGCGGAATTGGGGCTCTCTTTTATGCAGTTAAACTCTATGATAATTATGAGCGACGATAAGTCGGAGGTTTCCCTCTGCCGCAAATTTGCCCATCACTTCTCCGAAACTTTGGCGAAGATAGGCTATGAACATAATACGAGCGGAGTGTCTTTGAACAACCCCGATATGGCAAAGAGTTTTGGGGAGTGGGAGGGGTATTTTTCAAAAACGCTAACCAAGAATATTGCCAATGTCGCCTGCATCAGAACTCTCCTTGATTCGGTATATTTCTGCGGAGATGATGAAATATATTGGGATTATAGAAGTATGCTCTCCGCCCTTTTGCAGGAGCGGCGCTTTATACCAAAGGAACTCCTTCAATACCAGAAAAGGATGAAACTCCCTATATCCGATTATGAGTATTTTATTACGGACGGGATAAAGGAAGGGATAGACCTTAAAAGCCACGCTCTGGATTTTCTTACAAACCTAACGCAAGTATACGCCATAGCAGGGGAAATATCCCATACGGATACCCCCCGCCGCCTCAGACATATGGTTAGAATAGGGCTTATCTCTGAAGAGCTTGCACAAGAGGTAATCTTTGCCTATGAGACTATAATAAATATAATTATACACGAGCACCTTGACCAACAGTTGAACAACCGCCCCGTAAATTTTCGCATTGAGCCCGCAAAACTCTCGGTGCGGGCGTCCAAACAGCTAAAACTTGCCCTCCACATATCAAAGAAATATTTAAGCGTAGCCGTAGCTAAATTTGAGGGGATAAGCGTTTAGAAAATTTAAGAAAAATGCTGGCCAATTGAAAATTTTTGTTGCCGCTAAATTAAGATTAACGGTGAGAAAACGATAAAAATTATCGTAATTAACTATCCCTATTATTAAAAGCCCTTTTCAATTTTTTTTGTTAAATGAAAATTTTTTTTTCTATTTCATATTGCATTTTTGTGGTATATAGTATCAATAAGACACACAAAGACTAAATTTTACACAATATACAAATATTGCTAATATTAAGGAGACTACGGTGAAATTTTGTTTTGATAAGTTAGCTTCCCAAAACATTCGCAAATCTCTTAGAGAAGAGTGGCTTGAAACCAACGGATTGGGCGACTATGCCTCAAGCTCCCTTATAAACTGCAATACAAGAAAATACCATGGATTGCTTGTGGCGGGAATTTCCTCCATTGAAAACCGCCATGTGCTACTTTCAGCTCTTGAAGAATCTTTTACCGCTTATCAGAAAGAGCTCTTTTTCTCTTGTCACAGGTATCCGGGCAATAGATATTTCCCGCCCGGCTATGAATATCTTAGAGAGATGAGGCAGGAGCTTTGGCCGTTTTTCCGCTATAAATTTGGCGATATTGTCATTACAAAAGAGATTATGATGGTAACGGGTGAGAGCAGGGTAATAATAAAATACGAGATTAAAAACTCGCCGGCAGACGCTCCGCAAACAAAGCTCCGCATCCGTCCCCTTCTGGCGTTCCGTCACTTTCACTCTCTGACAAGGGAAAATTCCCGTCTTAACACTGAAACAGATTCTGTCGGGAAAGGATTCGCAATAAAACCCTATGACGATCTCCCTTCTTTATATGCCGAAGTTCAGGGGGATTATATATTTACCCCCGATCCTGCTTGGTATTACAATGTTGAATACCTTCTTGAACAGGAGAGGGGTTTTGAATATCAGGAAGATCTATTTCAGCCCGGAGTCTTTGAGATAGAGCTCACGGCAGGGAAACCCATCTATTTTACAGCAGGGCTTGTTGAGTATGCTGCGGCTTACCCTCAGCACAAAGGACATATCTCAAAATTGTGGGATGCCGAGGTTAAACTGCGTGAAGAGAGGGCAAAAAAATCTATCGGTATAATAGGGCACCTCTCTTATATCAGCAAACAGTTTTTAGTGCGTCAACCCAACGGAAACTTGGGGATAATTGCAGGTTATCCTTGGTTTAACATCTGGGGGAGGGATATGTATATATCTCTTCCGGGGCTTACCTTCTGCACGGGGGATCTGGAAAGCGGGCTTGAAATATTAAGGCTTGCCGCCAAAGCGGTAAAGGGCGGAGTGGTTCCGAATATATTCGCCTCTGACGGGGTATCCCACGCCTATAACTCCGCGGACGCTTCCCTCTGGTATATATGGGCTGTTCAGCAGCTCTTAAAATACTATCCGGATCAGATAAGCACGGTAAAAAAAGAGTTTTGGCCCACAATTAAAGATATAATAAAAGGGTATGCCTCCGGCACCGTTGAATACACGGGAATTGACG
>JAITJJ010000135.1 GCA_031278965.1 Deferribacteraceae bacterium | reverse complement strand
CTTAATATAAAAGATCACGATGTTGGGGTACGTCCCTTGAAGGAGACAGCCATAGAGAGAGAGTTAAAAATGGTGACAGAAGGGGCATCGGGGCAAATTAAGAGGGAGACGGTGAGTTTCTGCTTTTATAGGATAGTAAATGGGATAAAGAAGATATTCAGTTTTTGCAAAGAGTTATACCGATTTAGAGAGAAGAAAAAAACGAAAACATCCCCATTTTTTCACTTTAGAGGATTATCTGAACAAATATGAAGATAAATTTCCCTTATGTTGATCTTAATACAAAAAATGGGGTAACGCGAGAAATCATTCTATTGCAAAAAATATTTATTTATGCAATAAGGGCTTACGAAAAGAGTTTTTTCTTGGGAGTTTTAAATTTTATGGATGCGCTTGAATGTATTATGACAAGACGGAGCATACGGGAGTATGCAGACGGTTGCATTTCGGAAAATGAAATTGAAAAGATTTTGTCGGCAGGTTCCGCCGCCCCTTCCGCCGCCAATCAGCAACCCTGGCACTTTGTGGTTATAGATGACAGAGAGCAGCTTAAATCCATTGCAGATGAAAACCCGCACGGGCGTATGCTGAAAAATGCCGCATTTGCTATAGCCGTGGCATGGAATTCCGATGAAAAAAAGCCATATCCCTCTTTAATAACAGACGATCTCTCGGCGGCAGCGGAAAATATCCTCCTTGCGGCGCATGCCCTCGGATTTGGCGCGGTATGGCTTGCGATATACCACGATGAAGTAAAACAGGAGAGCATAAGGCGTATCTTGAATCTGCCGGAAAATGTTTTCGTCCACTCTATTATATCGTTTGGCATCCCCAACGAAAAACGCTCCCCCAGGACCTACCTTAAACCGGAGATGATTCATAGAAACGGTTGGTGATTTATTTAAAGAGAGACCTTAAAATTGAGGGATATTCAGAATGAACCGGATCTCAGGCGGATTGATATTGATCAGGTGGGAATCCGCAATATAGCCTATCCGATCACGGTTAAAGACAAATTAAAAGGTTCACAGCGCACAGTGGCAAGTATAAGTATGAGCGTGAACCTCCCCCATGGCTTTAAGGGCACCCATATGTCGCGTTTTGTGGAGGTCTTGGATAAGCATAAGGAAAATATCCATATTGACACTGTTAAAGATATTTTAAGCGATATGAGAGCGGTTCTGAATGCCGAGCGCTCCCATATAGAGATGAGTTTTACCTACTTTATAGAGAAGGCGGCGCCAGTTTCAAAACTAAAAGCCCTTATGGATTATAACTGCACTTACAGCGGAACTTTAAGCGGAGCGTCTGAATCTCCGGTTTTAGACAGCGTAATGACGGTGCGGGTGCCGGTTTTATCCCTCTGCCCCTGTTCCAAAGAGATCTCCCGCTACGGTGCCCACAATCAGCGGGGAATAATTACGATCTCTGTTAGGGTAAACAGGCTTGTTTGGATAGAAGAGCTTGTAGATTATGCGGAACGTTCTGCAAGCTCTCCGGTTTATCCGCTCTTAAAACGGGAGGATGAAAAATATGTTACGGAGCGTTCCTATGAAAACCCGGTTTTTGCAGAAGATATAGTGCGAAACGTCACCGGATTTTTAAATGCGGATGCGCGGATAGTCTGGTTTGAAGCGGCGGCGGAAAACTTTGAATCGATCCATAATCATAATGCGTGGGCTCTGATAAGCCGCCGGCGGGAAGGGTAAAGATCCGCGAGGGGGATAAATTATGTTTGCTGTTTTGCTTGATAATCTGCGAAAGCTCAACAATGTTATGCGTTGGTCTAACGAATTTCTGCACAGGCGCGCTTCAGTGGCAGAACACTCTTTCTGTGTAGCCCAGATTGCCCAGATGCTCGGCTTTATAGAAGAGAGTTTGGGAAACAGTGTGGATTGGAAGCTGCTATACCGCAAAGCGCTAAACCATGATGTGCCGGAAGCGGTGGTGGGAGATGTGATCAGCACCACCAAGAATGTTAATCAAGACATTCACAGTACCATAAAAAAGGTGGAAGCGCTCCTTGTGGAGGATATGATTTCGGGGCTTGCGGAACCGTTCCGCTCTGAATACCGCACGGTGTTTTTTGACGGGAAAGATGAGAGCACTGAGGGGAAAATCCTTGCCGCGGCGGACAATATAGATGCGTTGATTGAATGTATTCAGGAGATAAAGCTTTCAAATACCGTCCCCTTCGCTGAAAAATACAATACAATAAAGGATAAGATAGAAAAGATCCCTCTCGCAAGCGCAGACTACTTTATAAAAGAGATACTGCCGTCTCTCGCAGGAGACCCGGCTGTTAAAAGCAAGCAAAATGAGTGAGCAGGAATACTCAATTTTCCTGATGTTTGCCGGAGTATTATGAAATTATTCGGCTCTCCGGCTTGATAACATTAAGGTTTATAAACTATCTCCGAAATCTGACCTAAACTTTTTGGCAAGTTTTTCAGGCCAGTCTGTTACAGAGTTAAGCCGCCCATTAAAAAACCTTAATACTTTAGGTTCATAAATCCACTTGAGGCCGCCTACAATATCCCGATTTTCATATAGCCATTGAAGCCTGTCTACCGTGTATTTTACCTGTGACATAGTAAACACCCTTCTTGGAAGAGCAAGCCTTAACATCTCTACATCGCAGATATGCTCGCTGCCGTCTTCATTGCGTTCTTCAGAGAGGGTCCCCCTCTCCATTCCCCTAACGCCGCCCGCTATGAATACAGCCGCACCTAGAGCCCCCGCAATAAATTCTTCCGCAGGTATTTGTGGGAGAAATCTTTTTGCGTCCAGATGACAGCCCAGCCCCCCCGCAGGGGTGACTACCGGAACTCCGCGGTTAACAAGCTCCCTTGCCATAAAGTTAATGAATTCTGGACCGTGGCGGATCATATCAAAGTCTAGCGTTTCTTCCAAACCCACCGCAATCGCTTCTATCTCCCGCACAGACATCCCGCCGTATGTAAGAAAACCTTCATAGAGCGGCACTAACCCCATTAAGACTTCATTTACTTTGGGATCGTTTGTAAGGATAAGTCCGCCGCGGGCACAGCCAAGTTTGCGGGCTGAGAAATATATTATATCAATCTCATCGGATATGCTTTTTATAATTTCGCGAATGCTCTTATCCTTTTCATTGTCTTCACGGGTTTTTATAAAGTATAGGTTATCCGCCAATAATGAGGCGTCCAGCACTAAAGGGATATTCGCCGCTCTGCAAAGTTTCCCCGTCTCCTTCAGGTTGGAAAGCGACCACGGCTGACCGCCGATAAGGTTTGTTCCCGCTTCAACGCGGACAAAGGGGATATTCCCCTTCTCTTTTGCAAGGAGCTTTTCAAGGCGGCTTATATCCATATTCCCCTTAAATGGCTCTTCGCTCTGCAACCGGAGGGCGCTATCGTTATATAATTCAACTACCTTGCCCCGCCTGAGCCCTATATGCGCTTTAGTAGTAGTAAAATGGTAGTTCATTGGCACAACATTTCCCGGTTTTACATACGCTTCCGCAAGGATATTTTCTGCGGCGCGCCCTTGGTGGACGGGAAGAACATATTCTTTATTAAAAATATCAGATGCGGTGGTTTTTAAGCGATCAAAACTCATGGAGCCGGCATAACTGTCGTCTGCAGTCATCATAGCAGCAAGCTGGCGATCGCTCATAGCATTTACGCCGCTATCGGTCAGCATATCTAAAAAAACATCTCGGTTTTTCAGCAGGAATGTGTTAAACCCCGCCTCTCTAATCGCTCTAAGGCGTTCCTCCACAGGAATAAGGGAGAGTTTTTGAACTATCCTTACCTTGTGCATCTCAAGGGGAAAACTCTCTCCCTTAAAGAAAGTAACATTATTGAACATTGCAGACTCCTAAGATTATTCAGCGCGCCCAGGAGGATTTGAACCCCCAACCTCTTGATCCGTAGTCAAGCGCTCTGTCCAGTTGGGCTATGGGCGCGGTTCACATTAACGGCAAGAGACCCTTATATAGAAAAAGAGTGAAATTATCAAGTCTTTTTTATCCTAGCGTTACCTCATTTTTTTGTATTAAGATCAACATAAGGGAAATTTATTCTCATATTTGTTCAGATAATCCTCTAAAGTGAAAAAATGGGGATGTTTTCGTTTTTTTATTGAATAAAATATCTGCCTCCGAATCTTATCTCATGATTAATATTCATCGGGGCGATTTTTTGCCCCAATGCACCGTTCCACACTGCTATCTACCCTTATTTGCTCCCC
>JAITJJ010000021.1 GCA_031278965.1 Deferribacteraceae bacterium | reverse complement strand
CTCCGTTTAAACTTGGTCTATCAAGCGACACGCGAAATTTAGGACTTGGTCTTGTTGCTTTAGATATAGATAAATCAAAAAGACTATAGGTTGCTGTATATTTCAAGAGGGCAACCCCCCTCTTCTAGAATTGCCTTACATAAAGGCAGGGTGGTTTGCAGAAACTACCCGTCTGTCTGTCAATTTACTGCGCAAATCAGGAAAATTTATTGACGAAAAGTTTAAAATGAAGGATAATTATCAATCAAGGATTAATCGGAAAATTAATTTTATGGATTTT
Source organism: Deferribacteraceae bacterium (assembly GCA_031278965.1). Lineage (GTDB taxonomy): Bacteria > Chrysiogenota > Deferribacteres > Deferribacterales > JAISNW01 > JAISNW01. The sequence continues at coordinate 7,486 of JAITJJ010000021.1, read as the reverse complement.
AAGGAACTCTCCGGCGGCAGTTACAGCATATCCGGCATTAATCAGAGCGAATATGGCGAAGTTATGCGCGTTTGGGAAATTTCTGTCAGGGCAAGCCACGATTTTTTGAAAGAAGAAGATATTTTAATATATAAAAAACGGATTTATGAAACATTGCCAAATAGCATTAATCTGTTTGCCGTTCGGGGCAATTTCAATAAAATACTAGGCTTTATGGGAACATCGGATGAAAAAATTGAAATGTTATTTATAATCCCGGAGATGCAAGGCAGAGGAATAGGAAAAAGTTTTATTCACTATGCCGTAAATAAATTGCATTTAAGAAGAGTAGATGTAAATGAACAAAATAAAGGTGCGGTTAGCTTCTATAATAAAATGGGTTTTTTGACAAAAACCCGTTCAGAAATTGATATGGCAGGCAAGCCATATCCCATTTTACATCTGGAATTGAGCGGACCTGCGGAGAGAACATTTGAGTAGCTATGCCTCCGCAAAGAGCTTTGCAAAGATAAATCTCTTTCTCCGCGTCCTATCAAGGCGAAGCGACGGATATCACAATATATACACCCTTTTTAGCGCAATAGATCTCCATGATATTATAAAGATAGAGGAGGCACCGGAAACGGTGTTGGAATGCAACGACAAAACTATCCCCGTTGGAGGAGACAACCTCATTATAAAGGCGGATCGCCTTTTAAGGGAGTGCGTTCCGCCTTTTCCTGACTATAGGATAACCCTTGAAAAGAATATCCCGGCAGGAGCGGGGCTTGGGGGCGGTTCTTCCAACGCCTGCGCCTATTTAAAGCTGGTGAACAGGCTGAACTCCCTTGGTTTGGATAACGCCCGGCTTGCTGAAATTCTTGGCACTGTCGGTTCTGACGCCCCTTTTTTTATAAAACTTGGAGCGCAGATAGGGGAAGGGCGGGGAGAGCTTCTTAAAGAAGCTTCTTTGGAAGAGCTTAATTTACTTGTGATCTATCCGAATTTCCCCATATCCACTAAAGAAATTTATTCTTCCGAAAAGTTAGTGTTGACGGATTCATCTAATATTCTTAATATGCATATTCAATTGGGGGCGGCGGAGATTTCAGAGATTATGTTTAACTCTCTGGAGAGCGCCGTGCTCCCCTTTTACCCTAAGATAGGAGAGCTGAAAGCCGCTCTTCTGGATGTTGGAGCGTTCTCCGCTATCCTCTCCGGTTCAGGTTCTTCAGTTTTCGGGGTTTTTAGGGATGAAAAGAGCGCTTTTTCAGCTCTGAGAAAGATAAAAGAACGCTTTGCTTCCTATAGAATATGGAAGGTAAAAACGCCTGTATATGACGGGGGATAGGATGGATTTTTTGGTTTTTACCGGCAGTTCCAACAAATTATTGGCGGACGGGATAGTTTCTAGACTTGGTATGCGGTTGGGCAACGCTACAGTAGGGCGTTTCTCAGACGGCGAGATTAACGTTAAGATAAACGAAAGTGTGCGCGGTCGGGATGTTTTTGTTATCCAATCCACCAACCACCCCGCAGAAGTACACCTTATGGAGCTTATGGTTATGGCAGATGCTCTTAAACGCGCCTCCGCCAACAGTGTAACCGCCGTTATCCCATATTTCGGCTATTCAAGGCAGGACAGGGCAACCGAGCCTCGCGTGCCGATTACCGCAAAATTGGTGGCAAACCTCCTTATGACGTGCGGGATAAACCGCCTGGTTACAATGGATCTTCACGCAGGGCAGATACAGGGGTTCTTTGATATACCGGTGGATAATCTCTACGCAATGCCTGTCTTTGTAAAATACCTTCAGGAAAACTATGTGAAAAACAGCGGGGAGTGCGTCGTGGTCTCTCCTGATGCGGGAGGGGTGACAAGGGCGCGTTTTATAGCGAAAAAACTCCACCTCCCGCTGGCGGTGGTTGACAAACGGCGAACCTCTCCCGGAATTGCAAAAGCAATGCATGTGGTAGGGGATGTAACGGCTAGAACTGCCATTATTGTTGATGATATAATAGATACCGCCGGAACTCTGGTGGAATCCTCCAACGCCCTTCTGGAAAACGGCGCCACGCAGGTGGTGGCAGTAAGCACCCATGGGGTTCTCTCCGGTCCCGCGCTTGAAAGGATTGTTTCTAGCCGTATAAAAGAGGTGGTGGTGACGGATACCATCTTTTTCCCAAAACAGATTCGGGAGATTTCAAAGCTCAATGTCCTTACAACCGCCCCTCTCTTTGCAACATCCATTGAGAGGATACATCTAAAAGAGAGCATTAGCTCTCTTTTTGAAGGGGATGAATGACCTTATGCCGATTTCGCTAGTTGCAGGGCTTGGCAATCCGGGTTCAAACTATGCTGAAAGCCGCCATAATATCGGCTTTATGGTGCTTGATCATCTGATAAAACGGTTCTCTCTAATTTGGAAACGGGGATTTCAGGGGGAATACTGCACCTTGGATGTTCCGACTCTCTCGAATCAATCGATTGAGGCGGTTGGCGAGGCATCCCCGCTGTCACCCCCTAAGGCAAATCCTAAATTTAGAAAAGTTTTTTTTCTAAAACCTTTTACTTTTATGAATTTAAGCGGGAACTCAGTTCAGGAGCTTTCCTATTATTATAAGATTCCTCCAGAGTCCATAATGGCGGTGCACGACGATCTGGACTTCCCTTTCGGACGAGTGAAGTTGAAATTCGGGGGTTCCTCTGCGGGGCACAATGGGATACGCTCCATTTCCGCCTCGCTAGGCGAGGATTATTACCGGCTTAGGATTGGGGTGGGCGGGGTAAACCGCGCCCTTTTAAAAGGGTATACTGCGGAATATGTTCTTGCCCCTTTTACTCAAAAAGAGAAGAAACAGTTAAACGAATATATCCTTTTTATTTCAGAAACAGTGGAAGAGGTTCTGCATAACGATATAACAGTTGCCATGCAGATAATAAATCAACATAATGCGCCTTTCCCGATAGCAGAGTAGATAAATTTTTTATATATAATTTTGGAGGATTGAATGAATTCTATCTTTGTAGCAGGAGCGGGAATAGTGGGGTTGGCGGTCGCCATAGCCATCTATTCCTATGTTAAGAGGCAGCCTGACGGAAACGATCTTATGAAGGGGATAGCCGCCCAGATTTATGAGGGAGCTATGGCGTTTCTCTTCCGCGAATATCGTATTCTCGCTATCTTTGTGGCGGCGGTATTCGTCCTTATGCTGGTTGCCCCCGGCTTAGGATTGAGCACGGGATTATGCTTTTTGGGAGGGGCTCTCTGCAGTGTCTTTGCAGGTTTTGTGGGTATGAACGCCGCAACCAAGGCGAATGTCCGCACTGCGGAAGCCGCAAGGAGCAAAGGTTCTGTTGCGGCTTTCTTTGTATCCTTTAACGGCGGCGCCGTTATGGGGTTGTCTGTGGCAAGTCTTGGTCTTTTGGGGCTTGGGGTATGCTTTTATATCTTTGGGGATCCGGAAACCGCCCGCTATGTAAACGGCTTTGCTATGGGAGCTTCGAGTATAGCCCTCTTTTCACGGGTAGGCGGCGGTATCTATACCAAAGCCGCAGATGTGGGGAGCGACCTTGTGGGGAAAGTGGAAGCGGGGATACCGGAGGACGATCCGAGAAACCCCGGGGTTATTGCGGATAATGTAGGAGATAACGTAGGAGATATTGCCGGAATGGGAGCGGATATATTTGAATCCTATGTGGGTTCAATTATTGCCACAGTTGCCATAGCCTCTACCGCCGGAGCAGGGGCGATTGCATCTCTTGCCGGTTATTCCGACGCCGCCCGTTCCGCTCTTATGGGGCTTCCCATATCTCTGGCGGTCTTGGGGCTCGGGGCAAGCCTGATCTCCATTGCATCCATGCTTGCCCTTAGGAAGATAGATCCTCAAAAGGCTTTGCGGTATACCTCTCTGGTGGGAACCCTCCTATTTCTCCTCTTCGCTTTTATATTCATATATGTATTAAAGTTGTCGCTCGGCATATTCTGGGCTGTACTCTTCGGAACAATCTGCGGAACCGCTATCGGTCTTATCACCGAATACTACACCTCATCCAGACCCATGAGAAGGATAGCTCTTGCCTCTAAGACCGGTCCTGCCACAAATATTATAAACGGTTTTGCAGTGGGCTTGGAATCAAGCGTTATCCCTATGCTTGTGATATGTGTTGCCATCTTTTTTGCCAACTATTTTGCCGGGCTTTACGGGATAGGAATTGCCGCCGTGGGCATGCTTGCTACAGTGGGGATTACCATGACCGTGGATGCCTACGGCCCCGTGGCGGATAATGCGGGGGGAATATCGGAGATGAGCGGACTTGGCGAAAATGTCCGCAAGATCACCGACAGCCTTGACGCTCTCGGAAACACTACCGCTGCCATGGGGAAAGGGTTTGCCATAGGTTCTGCCGCCCTAACCGCCATAGCGATGTTTGCGGCGTTTGCATCAAGCGCACAGCTTGACACGATAAATCTTACCAACCCGAATGTGGTGATTGGGCTCTTTATAGGCGGCACGCTCCCGTTTATCGTTTCAGCCCTCACTATGACGAGTGTCGGCAAGGCAGCGGGGCAGATGGTGGAAGAGATACGCCGCCAGTTCAGGGAGATCCCGGGTCTTTTGGAAGGCAATCCGGGTGTAAAACCGGATCCGAAAACCTGTGTTGATATATCCACAAAGGCGGCGTTAAGGGAGATGATTCTTCCGGGTCTTATCGCTGCCGTTATGCCTGTTGCCGTGGGCTTTATCTTAAATAAAGAGGCACTTGGCGGCATGTTGGGCGGCGCCACCGTTACGGGGGTTCTCCTTGCCCTTCTTATGGCAAATGCGGGCGGGGCTTGGGATAACGCCAAAAAAGCCATAGAGAAAGGGGAGATAGAAGGGGAGAAAAAAGGTTCTGATGCCCATAAAGCTGCGGTAGTTGGTGATACGGTGGGGGATCCGTTTAAAGATACATCAGGTCCCGCCTTAAATATCCTAATAAAGCTCATGAGCATAATATCCCTTATCATTGCTCCGCTTTTAATTTAGGTCACAGCGCGTGGGGTTCAGTTGCGGTATAGTGGGTTTGCCCAATGTGGGCAAATCCACAATCTTTAACGCTCTTTCCAAATCAGATACAGCCATGAGTGCTAACTATCCGTTCTGCACTATAGATCCGAACCGCGGCATAGTGCCTGTTCCGGATGAGCGGCTTGATTTTATAGTAAGTTGCGTAAAACCCCGCTCCATTGTGCCTACAACTGTTGAATTTGTGGATATAGCGGGGTTGGTGCGCAATGCCAGCAAAGGGGAAGGGAAAGGGAATCAGTTTTTAATGCATATCCGCCAGGTTGATGCAATAATCCATGTGGTGCGCTGTTTTGATGACTTAAATATAACCCATGTGGAAAACGGGGTTGATCCAAAACGGGATATTTCCATAATAAACACGGAACTTGCGGTCGCGGATATTGACGTATTAGAGCGGGCGCTCCAGAAAGTTCAGAAAAATGCCAAATCGGGCGATCCCGCACTTGCCGCTAAAGCCGATATTATAGCAAAAACTCTGGAAGTTGCCTCAAACGGGGAGAGTATAAGAAAATTCCTAAACACAAATCCGGACTATAGGGAAGAACTGAGCGAATATAATCTTATTACGGACAAGCCTTTCCTCTATCTCGCCAATGTGGACGAGGCGCACATAGACGGCGGCATTGAATATGTGAAGATGGTTGCTGACGCTGCTCTGAAAGATGAAGCCACCCTCATCATTCTTTCGGGGAAGATTGAAGCGGAGCTTATAACTCTGTCTGAAAGTGATGCAAAAGAGTATCTTTTATCTTTGGGGCAGGATAAATCAGGACTTGAAAAGTTAATACAGAAAGGGTATGAACTATTGTCCCTTGTAACTTTTTTTACGGCGGGAGAGAAGGAAGCCAGGGCGTGGACAGTGGAAAAGGATACGACCGCAAAAGCCGCCGCAGGGAAGATTCATACGGATATTGAACGCGGTTTTATTAAAGCCGAGGTGGTTTCCTATTCCGATTTTTATAATCTCAAATCCCTTGTTCTTGCAAAGGAGAGAGGGAGATTGCGCCTTGAAGGGAGAGACTATATTGTTTCCGACGGGGATATTATATATTTCCGCCATAGCGGGTAAAATAACCCGTAAACCTCCGCAGATTTGTGGTAAAAGTATGAAGAGTATTTTATCGTTATTTATTTTTTTATTTATTCTTGCCGGTTCAGCATGGGCGCAGGTTCAACTTAATTTTGACGACAATGAGGATCCTGAAGAGCAGCAGATACCGTTGCCTTGGGGCGAGAACTTCGAGGAAGGCCCTACTATAGATGATGTTATAGAGGGGGTGGGAACCATAACTTACTCTGCTGTCCCGGTATATGAGAAGCCTGAAAAGAGCGGCAAACCAATACGTTACGCCATACCGGGCGAAAAAGTTATAATTATTGCCAATAACTCCCAGTGGTTTAACGTAAGGATGTATAACGGAAAGAACGGATTTATGGAGAGACGTTATTTGAAAACCGCCAAACTCTTCTACAATGAGAGCTATACAACATTTCATATGGATAAGCGCGTAAATGTGGAACTTCAAGATATGGTCAAGCGTTTTAACGATACCCTTGCAGATTCAATGTATTCCCGAAAATTCAAGGTAATTCCCAGAATAAACATTGTAAGCAGTGTAAAAAAGAAGGAAGAGATCACCCTCACCATAGAATACAGCGCTGTGGATAATTTTGGGATGGTGGTGCCATCGCGGCAGGAAAACACCCTTAAAAACGAGGTTCGCAATTTTGTGGAACTTTTATTTATGCGTCTTCTCCCAACAGGTGCGGAAAGATATATTATAGTGGTTCAAAAACCGATATTCTCCGCCACCGGCAGAGTCATAAACACTCAAGGGAAATATGCGGAGATTGCGTTAGATTATAAAGATGTGGATGTTTCCAAATTAAAAGGCAGTTCCTTCGGCACTATCTATGCCATGGCAAAGAGCGATGTCGCCGTGGAGAAACTCTTTGAAGATTTCCCGCATTGAAAGCGGCGGATTGCCTAAAAAAGTTATGCCCTTACTTTGAAATTTACGATTAGAGACGCTCCGTAAAGTTTTGCCATCAATTTTTTATGCTTCCTTCAACACAAATATATAATATATATAATATTTTATAAATGCTGCATTTAATGCTTCCGCTGGCTAAGGTATTAAAAATACGGGGCAGCGTATTGTTTCTGATGACTGTTTCTGATGACCGTTTATAACGTCCTTTCTTTTTACTCGTCTCTTTCCGCCCCATAAATGCTCTTTTCAGATAATTAATGTAATTAAATATCTGTATATTTTTAAACGCTGGTTTTAACCTGAACTCCCGTAAATTATAGTGTAGCAGGCGGCGGGACATCCATACAATCAAACAAGTTTCGTTGTTTTTGTGTTATTTCACTCAAATGTGGGCGGTGTCCCTTGTATCCATAGCGTTCAATTGCATCAATGCCATCAAG
>JAITJJ010000212.1 GCA_031278965.1 Deferribacteraceae bacterium | reverse complement strand
TAAAAATTTTTCAACGCGGCGCCGCTTTTTTTATTTTTTTATTCTTTATTCACTCAATAGCCTTCTCACAAGACAACGCCTCAGAATTATTCGGCGGTTCGATCTCAAGCGTTGCGGTTTTGGCGGACGGATCCGTTGCGGCGGCGGTCAATACCGAAAGCGCGGGCAGACTTATTATCCTTTCGCCTAAGGATTGCGTAAGCAGCAGGAGGTTTGCCTTTGATGAACCGGTTCCTAAGATTTTGACAGACATGGGAGATATTGGGGCAATCTGGGGGATCACTCAGGGGAGTTTAAAAAAGTGGAGTATCCTTGACGGGAAAGAGCTTGCCGCTATAGAAGCTGCACCGGGCGAAATATTAAGAGGCTTCTTAAAATCAGAAGATAGATTTTTAGTTTGGTCAGATAAAACCTTAGTATTATTAGCTAATTCTGGCGACAATCTAAATATTATCTGGAGTATTGGTTCCAAAAATATCAGCTCTGTTTTAACCGACCCGTTAAACGATTATATTTATACCGCCAGTTTTGACGGGGATTTGGAAAAACTTAACTATCAAGGGAGAAGGCTTAACTCTTTTTCCCTTGATAGGCCTATTTATGCCATATCAAAGGGCAGGGCGGACGACATATCCTCCGAGCTCCTCTTTTTAGCGATGGGAGACGAGGTTCTCCGCTATGATTCCGCAAAAAACATCTTTACACGAATTTCAACTCTTTCAGCGGCGGACATAGGCATCTCTGAAAACGGGAAATATCTGCACCTTGAGGGAGGCGGAAGGTATGCCGTTTTTACTTATCCTGCTATGAAGCTTTTTTATTCCGAAAACTCCGGAGGGAACTTTCTTCTGTTTCCCAACGGCAGCTCCATCCACTTCTTCGGCAGCACAATAAGATTCTTTGATTTTAAGGAGAGGAAAGCGGCGGGGAGAATTGTGATATTAAATGATGCTGTTGGATTTATATCGCCTAATCTGGATTATTACGGCAATGAACAATTTCATCAGGCGATAGAGGGAGGGTTGATAGCCGGAGTAAACCCCTACCTGTTAAAAGATAAACAGCCTAACGCAAAACTTGCCTGCGGCGGAATCTCCGATTTTCAGACCAGCGTTTCGAAACCTGCTGCAGTACGCCCGCAGCAAACCGCAAGACCCCAATCGCCGCAACCCCCTGTGCAGCCAACCTCTGCTGCGGTTCCGTTGCCGGGTGTTCAGGCAACCGAACAACCTGCCGGTAGCACTATTATTGCTGCCGATAACTCTTCCTCCGTCTCCCTTCCGCTCCCTCCTGCCGCCGGAACACCGCAGATTGCCGCCTCTCCTCCGCCTGTTCAACCTTTACTTGAAAGTATTGCCCCGCCTGTTTTAGCCCCCGGCAGCGCCATCCCCGATTGGGTGATGAGACCTGCAAGCCTCCCTGAATTTTCATCTGTAAAATCTGGGAAACTCCCGGCGGATGCCTTAAAAGAGGGCAGAATAAAGATTCGTGACGATGTGGCGCGGGCGGTGATGAAAAATATGTTGGAGATAGAGATAGTAAAAAATCTCCCCAACGATGAGATAAAAAAACGCTTTCTCTGGATGGTAGGGGGGAGAACCGCCCAATTGGCCTCAGAGTATGCCGTTCAAACCGATCTGTGGGTATCAAAGGAGAATGTTTACTATGTTTGGGGGCATATAAGCACGGAAACCGTCAACCAGATATATGATCCTATATTTCAGGAAGAGATGAACATTTTAAATACCTATGGAAACGAAGGGTATCTTAACAGACCGCCCTTAAAATGGGAATAGGTTGCAACAAAAGCTAATATGATATATTATCTTTTCGGAGCTTAATTTATGGATGACTACAAACCGATCCGCGAAGACTACTTACACGAGATTGCCGCCGCCTCCTCTTTAGATTTATTATATGCAGTAAAAGTTAGATATATGGGGAAGAAGGGGCTTATCTCTGAGATGAATAAAAATCTGGCGAAACTGCCGCCGGAGGAAAAACCGATAGCCGGAGCGGAAATAGGAAAATTACGCAACGAGTTCACAGAGCTTTACGAAGGCAAAGAAAAAAAACTAAAAGAGAGAGAGCTGTCCGAAAAACTTCTTTCAGAGCGTCTTGATGTTACCTTGCCCGGCTTGGCGCTCCCTATCGGATCAGCGCATATATTAAGCCGAACCGCTTCCGAAATTGCAGATTTTTTTGCCTCAATGGGCTATTCGGTTGCCTCCGGACCTGAAGTAGAGCTTGATTATTACAATTTTGAAGCCCTTAATATGCCATACGGGCACCCCGCAAGGGATATGCAGGATACGTTCTATGTTTCCGATTCTGAGGTTATGCGAACGCATACCTCTCCTGTGCAGATACGCACCATGCTTATCCATAAGCCGCCGATTCGCATTATTGCCCCCGGAAAGGTTTACCGCTCGGATTATGATGTAACCCACTCCCCTATGTTTCATCAGGTTGAAGGGCTGTATATTGATGAAAATATCTCAATGGGAGACCTTAAAGGCACCCTGGAACGTTTTGTAAAGGCGCTTTTCGGTTCTGATGTTCCCGTGCGTTTCAGGGCAAGCTACTTTCCGTTTACAGAGCCCTCTATGGAAGTGGATATGGGGTGTTCAATATGCGGCACGAAAGGGTGCAGAGTCTGCAAAAATACGGGGTGGCTTGAAATAGGCGGGTGCGGTATGGTGGCGCCAGAAGTTTTTGAAGCCGTTAAAATAGATTATGATCAATACAGCGGCTTTGCCTTCGGTATGGGGGTGGAGCGGATTGCTATGCTAAAATACGGTATTGATGACATACGCCTCTTCTTTGAAAACCATGTAAAATTTCTGAACCAGTTTTAACGGAGAATGTAATGAGAGTCAGCTTAAATTGGCTAAAAAATTATGTAAATATATCTGATCTGCCGCCGGAAGATATTGCTCAAAGGCTTACTATGGCAGGGCTTGAGGTTGAAGGGATTGCTCAAATCAAACCCATCAAAAACCTGTCCGCAGTGCTTGTGGATGAGATTCATGACCATCCGGACGCTAAAAAGCTTCATATATGCAAAGTTTTTGACGGTAAAAACAGGTATCAGGTGGTATGTGGCGCTCCCAACGCCCATGCCGGCATGATTGCGGTTCTTGCCAAAATCGGCGCGGAGCTGGATGGTTTGCAGATAAAAGAGAGCGTGATAAGGGGGGTTAAATCCGAAGGGATGCTATGTTCTGAAAAAGAACTTGGGGTTTCAGGCGATCATAGCGGCATCCTTGAGCTTCCGCCTGAAACCCCGCTCGACACTGATCTGAATAGTGATTTGGGGCTGGATGATACCATATTGGACGTCTCAATTACCCCTAACCGGGGCGACTGTCTCTCAATTTTTGGTATTGCCAGAGAGGTTTCCGCCCTGTTTGAACGGGAACTCTATTCCCGCCCGTTTACGGTCAGGGAAACAGGCGGGGATACTTCCCTTATCTCGTCTGTGGCGATCAATGATCCGGATACCTGCCCGTATTACACAGCCCGAATTATAAAAGGGGTGAAATTGGCGCCCTCCCCTCTGTGGATGCAGAGCAGGATAAAGAGTGCGGGGATGCGCCCTGTAAACAATGTTGTAGATGTAACAAACTATGTAATGCTGGAATACGGCCAGCCGCTCCACGCATTTGATCTCTCTGTCATAGACAAAGGGATTATCGTCCGCAGAGCGGCGGAAGGCGAAGAGATCATCACCCTTGACGGAAAAGTCCGCAAGTTGGACAACTCTGTTGCGGTGATTGCGGATCATAGCAAGGTTCTTGCCATAGCGGGGGTTATGGGCGGGGAATATTCGGGAATTAACAATGAAACAAGCGATATATTCCTTGAATGTGCCTGTTTTAATCCGGTTTCTATCTCTCTCACCTCAAGAAAGCTCGGTATGAACACGGATTCCGCCTATAGGTATATCAGGGGGATAGATTTTGGAAATAGCCGCGCTCTGCTTGATTATGCCGCATCCCTTCTGTCCGATACCTGCGGCGGAACAGTATTGACAGGCGCCCTTGCAGACGGTGCGCTCCCGGCTGAAAGCCGCTCTTTTAACTTTTCTCTCAAGAAGGTAAATGAACTCATTGGGCTTGAACTTTCGCCCGAAACGGTGTTTTCAATCCTTGCAAGGCTTAATATCAGGGCTTCGCCCGGTGACGGCGGGAAGGCATCTGCAATTGTCCCCTCATACCGCAACGATATAAAACATACGGCTGATATTGCTGAAGAAACAGCCCGTTTATTCGGACTGGACCGTAT
>JAITJJ010000193.1 GCA_031278965.1 Deferribacteraceae bacterium | reverse complement strand
CACATCCTTATCTTTATAGGTTGAAAAGATTAGAGGCCCCCACGCCACCCAAAACGCTGATTGGGGAAGAGCAATAAACAGTGCGTAGCGCCCCCCCATAGAATATAATCCCAAGGTATTTTCCCCAAATAAGCGGATATAGAACGTTTTGTCAATGACACTGTTTGCGGATATCAGAAATACCGCCGCCATCATGGGGGCGCCGTATTTTAAGAGGGGGAGGAAAAACTGTTTATTAGGGAAGGAAAAACGGAATAGGAACAGGGAGATAAATGTAAACAAGGTATTGGAGAAAATTTGAGAATAGAGCGCTCCGCGGATACCTAAATCCAATATAACGATGGCTATGAAAGTTAAAAATATAATTGAGAGGGTAGGGGCTAGTGTGAGAAAAAAATACGCCTTCTTTTTAAACTCCCAACGCGCCAAAGAGCGAAAAAAAGTAAGGAGGGCTGTGGAAAAAGAGTATAGCAAGATAAGCCGGAATTCATATACATATTCGTTGGTTTTGAATATAAGTTTTACAATAGGTTCCGAAAAAAGAAAAAGTAGTGATGTTATTAAAAGTGAGAGTGTGAGTATGTTTGAAAATACAGAACCTGACAGCTCTTTTCTCCTACTCTCCTCAGTATCATATATAAACCTTCCCAGCGCCTCTTCCTGACCGAAAAGAAAGAGGATGGTAAGCATTGTGCCTATAAGGAGGAGGGTGTCAAGGACTCCGTATCTGCCTACGCTTAAAAACCCGGTATAAATTGGAATAAGGAGGAGGAAGGCAAACTTGGAAAGCGATAAGGTTAAGCCGTAAGAGATAGAATCTTTTAAGAGGGTTTTTATTTTCCCGTTCATACTAATAAAATATAAATTGGTTGAATTGCAGGAAGTTATAAGATATAACCAAAAGCATTAATTTAATTTTCCAACTGCTCCGCTGTTTTCCCGAAGCGGCGCTGCCTGGTATGAAAATCCGTAAGAGCTTTCTGCAAATCCTCTTTGGAGAAGTCAGGCCAGAGGGTATCTGTAAAATACAGTTCTGAATACGCAAGCTGCCAGAGCATAAAGTTGCTTATTCGCTGAACACTCCCCGTGCGTATCAGGAGATCTATATCTGGAAGTTGCGGCTGAAAGAGATACTCTCTGAACAGAACTTCGTCTATGTCATCAGGCGACAGTTCGTTTTTCTGAATTTTACGGGCAATCTTTCTGCAAGCAGAGGTGATCTCATCTCGTCCCCCGTAATCCAGAGCCACATTTACAGTAAGTTCGCTCCCATGTTTGGAGGCTTCCGTAATCTGCTCAATTGCGGCTTTAGCGCTTTGGGGTATGCGATTGAGTTTTCCGGAGATAAGCACTCGTATCCCGTTTTCTACGATCTGTTTGCCTTCGGAGGAGATAAACTCTTCCACCAGATCCATAAGGAAGGATACCTCATCTGCCGGACGCAGCCAATTTTCTGTAGAGAATGCAAAGAGGGAGAGAACATCAACACCGAGTTCTGCCGCCGCCTGTATCGTTCTGCGGATAGCCTTAACTCCCTCATAATGCCCTTTTATTCTAGTTAAGGTTCTGCGCTTTGCCCATTCCCCGTTGCGATCCATTATTATGCCGACATGCATCGCTATATTTCCAATAGCTCTTTCTCTTTTGCCTTTGCTATCTCGTCCAAATTTTTAATAAAAGTGTCGGTCACCTTCTGAACTTCACCCTGTATAAGTTTTATCTCGTCTTCGGAAACGGGATTTTCCTTATCCTTTTCAAGCTTTTTAATGGTGTCGTTTGCATCCCTGCGCTCGTTGCGAATCACAACTTTTGTTTCTTCGCATTTTTTCCAAACAAGTTTTACAAGTTCCTTGCGCCTCTCCTCCGTGAGGGTGGGGATAGGGATACGGATTAGCTTCCCGTCATTGGAAGGGTTAAGCCCCAGACCGCTTGCAAGGATAGCTTTTTCTATAACGGAGATTAGGGAAGGATCCCACGGTTGGATTGTGACCAGATGAGGATCAGGAACGTGCATTGTTCCCACCCCGTTTAACGGAGTGGGGGTTCCATACGCATCAACACGGATATTGTCAAATATAGAGGTGGATGCCCTGCCGGTCCTCAATGTTTTAAGCTCATTCCTATAGTGCTGAATCGTCTTTTCCATCTTAACTTTTACATCTTCCACAACGTCTTTAAGCATATTGCCTCCTTAAAATTCCGTTAAAATACAAGCGTTCCGACCTCTTCGCCCTCAACTATCTTTTTTAGGCTTCCCGCTTCAAAAAGGTTAAAAACCACAATTGGTATCTTGTTGTCCATACACATAGTTATGGCGGTGGAATCCATAACCTTAAGCCCTTTGGTAATAATATCAATATATCTGATACTGCTGTATTTTACAGCACCGGCATCTTTCAGCGGATCGGCGTTGTAAATGCCGTCAACTTTGGTTGCTTTTATAACAACATCTGCGGCAATCTCCGAAGCCCGAAGGGTGGCGGTGGTATCGGTGGTAAAATAAGGGTTGCCTGTTCCGGCAGCAAATATGACAACTCGCCCCTTTTCCATATGCCTCATCGCCCTGCGGCGAATAAACGGCTCCGCAACCTGTCTCATCTCAATGGAGGTTTGAACCCGTGTGGAAACTCCGGCTTTTTCAAGGGCATCTTGAAGTGCCAGCGCATTGATTACGGTGGCAAGCATCCCCATATAGTCTGCGGAAACCCTGTCCATACCCTTTGCCGACCCCATAATTCCCCTGAAGATATTTCCTCCGCCGATTACAACACCTACTTTTACCCCTAGATTGTATACGGAAAAGATCTCTTTGGCAATATAAGCCGCCACGTCCGGCACAATTCCGTATTGCTCTTTCCCCATCAATGCTTCTCCGCTTATTTTAAGGAGAATCGTCTGGTATTTCATAGTTTTTCTCTGCTCCCTTTTATTTTACGATATTCTTCCGCTTTCCCTTTTAAGTTTTTTTGAGGGGAGCGGGCGAGGGATAACGCGTCAGCCTCCACATCTTTGGTAATGGTGCTTCCTGCTCCTATCAATGCTCCGTCTCCGATATTTACCGGTGCCACAAACTGAACATCGCTCCCCACAAAGACATTATTGCCTATTAAAGTTTCATGCTTATTAAAACCGTCATAATTGCAGGTTATAGTCCCGCACCCGATATTCGTTGAGCTTCCTACCTTTACATCTCCCAAATAGGTTAAGTGATTTGCCTTTGAGCCTATACCCATAACAGCTTTTTTCAGCTCCACAAAGTTACCGATTCTATTTTTACCGGATAGGTATACCCCGGGGCGTAAATGCGCCATGGGTCCCACGACTGAATCATCTCCAACAAAGCTTTCTTCAATAAGGGAGTTGTCTTTTATAATACAATTTTTTCCAATTTCAGAATCAGATATGCGGACGCCCGGAAATACGGTAGTGTTTGCTCTTATAATGCTTTTTCCTTCTATATACGTATTCGGATACAGCGTTACATCTCTCTCTATCTCGGCCAATGGGGAGATATGTACGCTATCGGGGTCAATAATGCTTACGCCTTCCGTCATAAAAGCATCCGCCCGTTTTTTCCAGAGGATTTTTGAGAGGATTGCAAGTTCTCCCCTTGTGTTTGCTCCTAAAAATTCATTTTCATCCTCAGCTTTCCACGCTTTGCCGCTTTTTTTTATAATATCGGTTAGGTAAAATTCTTGCTGTGCGTTGTTGCTGGTTACTTCGCTAAGCCTTTCAAGGAGGAGAGAGGAGGGGGCAAGGAAAACACCGGTATTAATTTCAGCAATCTTTTTTTCCGCATCGTTTGCATCTCTTTCTTCTACTATGCCTATAACATCGAAACGCGGGGAACGCAGAA
>JAITJJ010000179.1 GCA_031278965.1 Deferribacteraceae bacterium | reverse complement strand
GTGATATGGAATTTTTTGTTGTAGACAGAGAGCGTTGTAAAAAAGACAGCATCTGCGCAAAACTTTGCCCTTCCAACATAATCAAGATAGACGAAGAAACCCGCTATCCGTTTGTCCGTATGGAGGACGAGAGGAAGTGCATAAAGTGCGGGCAGTGCGTTTCTTTCTGCCCTTTCATAGCCTGCGATGTGGCAAGCATAGAGCTGTGCGAACCGGTGGAAAAAAGCACACTGCCGCCGCCCGATAGCGTAGCCGCTCTCTTAAAGAGCAGAAGAAGCGTCAGAATGTATAAAAAAGAAGGGCTTCCGCTTGAAAAGATAAACGAGCTTATTGAGATCGCCAATACTGCGCCCACCGCTTCAAATAAACGCTCTGTCCGTTGGATAGTTTTATCCGATAGGGGACAGTTGGACGAGGCGGCAAAACATGTGCTGGACTATTGGGATGAGATGGGAAAAAGCGAAGCATGGTATCGAAGAATTGCGCGGGTAGTGAGGTCAGGCAAAGATCTCCTATTTCGCGGCGCTCCCCAACTTGTGGTTTCAGTTACCGTTCCGGGAATAGATTGGCATGAGGATGCGGTCATATCACTTACATATCTTGAAATTGCCGCCCACGCCTTCGGTGCGGGAATGTGCTGGGCAGGCTTTATGACCAGCGCCGCAAGGCAGCACAAACCTTTAAGAGATTATCTTAGGGTTCAGGACGGTGAATTTATTTCCGGAGCTCAAATGTTGGGCTATCCGGTTTTAGGGATCGCCAAGCGTTCTCCGGTTAAACCGAAACCTATTGTTACATTTATGTAGAAATTCAGATGAATATTATTCCTGTCTCGCCGGAGGAAAACCCGGAGGAGCTCCCCTATCCTATTGCAACCGCTATAGGCAATTTTGACGGGCTTCACTTAGGGCACAGATTTCTTATAGAAAAGATGAAGCAGATCGCTGAGAGTATAAACGCCCTTCCCGCGGTTTGCACGTTCTCTCCGCTCCCCGCTCGCTTTTTTGGCGGGGATACCCCCCTGATTACTACCCTGCCCCAACGGCTCTCCCTTATGGAGCAGTTGGGGGTGAAAATCTGTATAATCCTTGATTTCAACGCCTTTGCTTCCGTTTCCCCAACCTCATTTTTTAATATTCTCTTAAATCGCTTTATGGTTAAAGCCATAACTGTAGGAGCGGATTTCCGTTTCGGTAAAGATAGGGAGGGTGATACCAAAATGCTGGCAAAGCTCTGTAAGGAAAGCGGCGTAAACCTGACGTCGCTTGATAAACGCTCGGTAAAGGGGATCAGTATATCAAGCTCATATATCCGCAATTTGGCGCTGCAAGGAGAGGTGGAATGTATCCCCGAATATCTTGGACGCCCCCTTTCAATAATAGGAAGCGTTAAAGAAGGCGATAAGCTGGGGCACACAATAGGCTTCCCCACCGCTAACCTTAGCACTGATAACGAGCTTATACCCCCGCCGGGAGTATACGGCGGCATGGCAAAACTTCTTAGAGAGGAATACAAGGCATTGATATATATAGGAATCCGCCCGACACTGCACGGGAAAGAGCTTAGGATTGAAGCAAACCTTCAAAATTTTCCAAATCACAATATTTATGGAGAAAAGGTAGAATTAGAGTTCAACCGTAGGATTCGCGGGGAGATGAAGTTTGCAGATTTACAAGAGTTGAAAGGGCAGATTATTAAAGACAGAGAGCTGCTGTGATATGACCGATAGGGCTGCAACATTTGTTATCGGGCATAAGAATCCGGATTCAGACTCCGTATGTTCCGCCTACGCTTTGGCGGCGCTGCGGAATATTACGGATCCGAAAGGCAGTTATCTCCCCGTCCGGTGCGGAAATATAAACACTCAAACAAAGTTTATCTTTGACTACGCGGGGGCGGAAATACCCCCTCTCCAAAAAGACGTTTATCCAAAGGTTTCCGATGTGATGACAGAAGATATTGTGAGCGTGCATATCGACGCTCCGATGATCAAAGCGCTTGCCGCCTTAGCTGCCGCTCAGATTCAGAGTATTCCCATAGTTGATGGCGAGAACCGCCTTATGGGGGTCGTGGGAGAGCGGGAACTGATAAATCTCTTTATTCAGCAGGATGTTGACAAACGCCCTATATATCACTTTAATGCCCGCCACATTCCAGAGGTAATAAAAGGGAGCGTTCTGCACAATGGGAAAAATGCAGAGTTTAAAGCGGCGATTATGGTGGGGAGTATGCCCAAAGGCTCTTCCATAGAGCATATTGAAATGGCGGGAGCGCATAGAACAATCTTGGTAACGGGCAACCGTCCCGGAGTTATAAATTTTGCCATTAAAAGCGATCTTCCCGCCATTGTTATAACAGGGATAAATTCCGCCGAGCGGAGCGCGGAGATAAAATCGGATTTCAGCGGATATAAAGGGTGGGTTTACCTATCCTCCCTTGATTCGGCGGAAACCATAAGGCGCTTAATTCTGGCTTCCCCCGTCCGAAATATTATGAATACCTTTAATTTAGATGCCAAAAGCAACGTTGCAGCTGTCGGAACGGGAGACTATCTTGATAAGGCAAGAGAACTTATACTTAATAGCCGCCAGCGCCTCCTTCCTGTGATTGATTCTAACGGATTTCTCTTAGGGATCGTTACACGGAGCAACATTTTAACCCGATTTAAACACCGCATAATTATGGTGGATCATAACGAACCTTCGCAGGCAGCAGACGGGATCGAAACAGCCGAAGTAGTTGAGATAGTGGATCACCACCGCTTAGGCGCTGTTAAAACCGATATGCCGCTTACATATTATTCCAAGCCGGTGGGGAGCACGTGCACTCTGGTATATGAGCTTTATCAGAGCGCCGGTATAACCCCTTCCGCAACCGTAGGCAAACTCCTTTTGTGCGGTATTTTAAGTGACACCGTAATGCTTAAATCCCCCACCGCCGCCACTGCCGACAGAAACGCTATAGAAGAGCTTGCGGAGCTTTTGGGGGAAGATTGGAAGGAGGTAGGAAAGGGTGTATTTGCCGCCACAGACAGTTTGAGCGCAAGAACACCGGAAAATATAATAACGGCGGATTTTAAGATTTATGATGAATTCGGCGTAAAATTCGGCGTAGGGCAAGCGGAAACCGTCACTTTAACAGATCTTGATGATGTTAAAGCCATTCTTCTGGAGGAACTGGACAGACAAAAGGAAAAACGCCGCCTTGACTGGGCTATGCTTATGATTACAGATATCGTATTGGAGGAGAGCATCCTTTTATGCACACAGTTTGACCGCGGAGAACACTTATTTTCTTATCATCTGCTTTCACCGCACTCGTTTCACCTGCCGGGCGTGCTCTCAAGAAAAAAACAGCTCCTGCCAGAGATTTTAAGGATATTGGAGGAGATATAAAAAAATAGAGGCTTCTGCTTTTTTGCACTTTTCAATAAAATTTATCCTTCTCGGGAAATCATATTTGCACAAATCCTTTTAA
>JAITJJ010000201.1 GCA_031278965.1 Deferribacteraceae bacterium | reverse complement strand
AAATTATATATATTGTAATTATTATAAGTAGCTGGTAATATTTAGGTTTATATACAATATTGTATACGATGTTTTGAAGAGGTGCATTAATACAGCTATAAGAGATTATGATGACTTCCTTCATGGGGAGAGGAACTCTTTGCGGAGCGCTTTTCCGCCTTAAAGTCCGCCGCAAATTATTTAATTGAAAACCCCCGTCTATTTTGCTAAAATCGCTCATGGATTACAAAAGGGTGGTTATCACCCATGTTAAAGCTGATTTTGACGCTATTGCCTCTGCTTGGGCTGCCTATCGCCTTTATGCCTGTGACGGAATACTGACGGTCACGGACTTGGAGCCCAACGTTCATGAGTATATAAGCAAACTGCCCAATTCCCCGATTGTGCGCATAAAACCAAAAGACAATATTGCCCATACGGAGCTTACGATAGTTACGGACTGCAAACTCTCCAAAAGGCTCGGCGCTTTAAGCCTCCTTGCCCACAATACAGGCCGTTTGATTATATTTGATCATCACCCCGCCTTTGCCAAAGACCTTGCCGCTCAGGAAGAATATATAGAGCTTTACGGTGCCGCAACCACCATTGTTGTCAAACGCCTTTTGGCGGAAAAGAAGGATATAACTCCAGAGGAAGCGACCCTATACCTTTTGGGAATCTATGAGGATACGGGGCTTTTAACTTTTTCATCCACAACTGTTGAAGATGTGCAGGCGGTTTCAGAGCTTATAAAGCTGGGCGGAGATGTGACGGCGGTGAGCGACTTTATAAAGCGGGAGCTTTCGCGCACTCAGGTCTTTATTCTTAACGAACTGCTTATAAACATGTCCGCAGTGCAGGTTGGGGGGATAAATATTACGTATTCCCACGCTTCTATAGATGAGTATATAGAGGAGCTTGCATTTTTAACCCACCGCATGATGGAGATGGAAGGGGTATCCGTTCTCTTTATCCTGGTCAGGATGGGGGGGCGGGTAGTGCTGGTGGGGCGTAGCAAGAACCCCGCCGTTGATGTAAGCAAGATTGCGGCGCGTTTCGGCGGCGGCGGTCATCCGTATGCGGCAGCCGCCAATATTAAAGACCTTGAGCTCTTTGAGGCTCTGGAGATGCTTAAAATAACCATAAGAGAATCCATCCGCCCAGTGCGTTCTGTGGAGGAGATAATGAGCTGCCCCCCGCGCTTTATGACTCTGGATGACACTATCGATGATGCTTGGGATCTTACTCTAAAGCATAACTTAAACCATATGCCCATTGTTCGTTCTCAAAACTCTATGAAGGTAAAGGGGATTATCTCCCGCAAAGATATTTTACAGGGGATAAAGCACAAACTCACTGAAGAGCGCGTTTCCACCTTTATGCAGACGGAGTTTTCCGTTGTTTCACCTGAAACCACCTTCCGTGAGGTGGAGGACATAATGCTTGCCGCCAATCAGAAACTTGTACCGGTGGAAAAGGAAGAGAACCTTATAGGGGTGGTTACTCGCACAGACCTTTTAAGATTGATACATGAAGAGAATGTGCGCCGCTCCAATTATGAGGAAGGGACGAAAATTCGGCTTGGTCTCTCCCGTGTCTCCAACATTACGGACAGATTGAGAAGCGGTCTCCCTCCTGCCCTATACAGACAGTTGGAAGCCATCGGGGAGTTTGTTACAAGCGAGGGGATGAGCGCCTATCTTGTGGGCGGGTATGTTCGGGATCTCCTTATGGGAAAGAGTTCCAGCGATGTGGATATAGTTGTAGAGGGTGATGCCACCGAGATCGCCAAACGCTACGCAAAAAAGGTAGGCGCCCGCTATACAGTTCACGCTAAATTCAAGACCGCCACCATAATATTAAAAGACGGTTCAAAGTTAGACTTTGCATCCGCCAGAACCGAATATTACAGTACTTCAGGGGCTGCGCCGACGGTGGAAAGCTCCTCCCTTAGAAACGACTTGGCGCGCCGCGACTTCACAATAAACGCCATGGCGGTGCGTATAGATAACGACTTTGGGCGGCTTGAGGATTATTTCGGCGGTCAGAGGGATATTCTTGATAAAAAGATACGGGTTTTGCACTCGCTGAGTATAATAGATGATCCAAGCAGGGCGTTCAGGGCTGTCCGTTTCGCTGCACGTTTTGATTTTAAACTGGGCACCCATACAGAGCAGCTTATAAAAGATGCGGATCGTCTTAAATTATATAAACGCCTTGCTGGGCAGAAGATATTTTCGGAGCTCCAGAATATCCTTCAGGAAAAGGAGTGTATCCGTGCCCTCTGGATGCTGAAAAAATATAATATGCTCTCCACCGTTACGGATAACTTCCCCCTTTCGGCAAAAACAGAGGAAGATTTTGTTCTCCTTGATGAGCTTTCGGAAACCTACACGTTTTCATCTTGTATTCATAAGTGGTATATCCGTTTTGTTATTCTATTTCATGAACTTCAGGGAACGGAGTTTAAAGAGATGCTGAAAAGACTTAATATAACCCAATCCCTCTCTTCCCGCATAGCAGGTATATATTTCAAGAGCCGCAACGCATATAAGGCGCTAAAAGGAGATATTGCCGCGTCCGGTATTTACAGGATATTAAAGCCATTAACGGCGGAGGAGCAGTTGATGCTTGCGGTTCGGCTGGGGAAAAAAAATCAGCCAGTCAGGAAGTATTTTGGGGAATACCGATATGTAACACCGACTCTTAAAGGGGAAGATCTGGCCAACTTGGGGATACCCCCTTCAAAAAAGATGGGGGAGATTTTGGAAGAACTCCGTTTTCTCCGTTTGGATGAAAAACTAACCGATAGAGCCGCCGAGGAGGCGTATGTCAGAAGCAAACTCTAAAAAACTAAGGATACCTGAGGCGGCAATCCCAAAACTTTTTGGGAATAACGACCGCTATATCAAAATCATCACAAAAACGTTGAATACCGCCGTTTCCTTTGTGGGAGGAGAACTTACTGTCACCGGAAACGATGCCGATATGAGTAGAACCGTGGAACTTCTTCAATATCTGCACGGACTTACACTTGAACGGGAATTTGGTATGGAAGAGGTGCAGACTGCCCTTGTTCTTGCCCAGAGCGGGGATTTGAGTTTTGCGGGGGAGTTTGAAAAAGATAGGGTGACAGTCTCTGGATCGCTTAAGTATGTTCTTCCGAAAACCAGGAATCAACGCCGCTATATTAATTCCATAAGGGAAAAAGATATGGTGTTTGCCTACGGCCCCGCGTGCACGGGCAAAACTTTCCTTGCAGTGGCAATGGCGGTAAATATGTATCTTGAAAAGAGGGTTCGCAGGATCGTCCTCACGAGGCCTGCGGTGGAAGCGGGAGAAAAGCTTGGTTTTCTTCCGGGAGACCTTGCGGATAAAATTAACCCCTACCTGCGCCCTCTCCACGATGCTTTGCAGGCAATGATGGATCCTGATATGATAATCCGCTTGGTGGAGAGAAATATCATTGAGGTTGCCCCCCTTGCTTTTATGCGGGGACGGACGCTTTCCAACGCCTTTGTGATCCTTGATGAAGCGCAAAATACCACCATAGCCCAGATGAAAATGTTTTTAACCCGCCTTGGCTTTGGTTCAAAGGTGGTGATAACGGGGGATACAACTCAGATTGACCTCCCCATAAACACCGATTCCGGGCTTACCCACGCCTTGGAAACCTTAAAGGATTTGGACGAGATAGCCTTTTTATACCTTTCGGAAAAAGATATGGTGCGCCACCCGCTTGTGACAAAGATTGTAGGGGCTTATGAAAATAATTTGTAAGGGGATATATCCAATCATAGTTTAAATTGTAGTATTTAGTGTCATCTAAATATTTACAAATTATTTAAGATATTGTAT
>JAITJJ010000069.1 GCA_031278965.1 Deferribacteraceae bacterium | reverse complement strand
AGTGGAGGCTTTATAAGGACACATTTTCCGAAAATAATATATCTATGTCTTTGGAAGAGGCGGATTATAAAGTTGAAGGCACAAAGAAAGGAGGAGGGTGGCTCTTGGGTTCATCAACGCCGCTTGTTATGAGAGCATCTTCGCCAAAGGAAGATTTTTATTTCACAGGAGCTAAAATCCTTGTGGAGGCTGCCGCGGATAAACCCTTTAACGGCAGAATTACAGTCAGAGGAAAGAATAAGAGTGAAACCGCTGATGTATCAAGCTCCCCGTATTTCCATATTTCAAAGGAGTCGTCCGGCGTTCAGCTCCCCTTTACATCCGCATATCTTAACCCGAAATATCCGCAATACAATTTTGAGTTAAGCGGAGGGGGTTCTGCAATAATTAAACTATCCCTTGAACTTGCCTTTGCCGCGCCGCGCTCAAAGAGTCATGCAAAGGGGGCATTTTCCGCAAGGCTTGCCAGCATGGCACCTGAAAAGGACTTTGCCTCCAATACAAAGGTAATAAAACCAAACGGCAAAAACGACTCGTCTGTCACCCTTAATGCAGATATTTTCGGCGCCGTTCTTAACGAAGCAAGCATTGTTGCGGAAACGAAGAGCGGCAGAAGGGAGTGGAACACAAAACCGGGGAATTTCTTTCCGGGCATTGCGGTGGTCGATGAAACGGGCGAGCATAAAAATAACCCGGATGGTTCAATACATTACCCTTTTCAAAAATACTCAAACCGGCTTGTTTTGTATTTTGATAAAGGGATGTTGGACGAACTGGGGGAGAAGCTGACTTTGCGTTTAACTGTTGATGATAATGAGATAACTCTCCCCATAATCATAAATTGAAAGATCAGGGTAATTTATATTGCTATAATCTGTTTTGCAGAGTATAAAAAGGTTGCGAATACAAATCTTATATTTTAAAGGAGAAGTCATGAGGGGTTTGGCGTTTATTTTTATCCTTCCCGTTCTTCTGCTTGCCGGCTGCGATTCAAGCATATATGAAAAAACTATTGCAGATGACACAAGCCCTGAGGCAAAAGCCGAACAGCTGGAAATTCACCTTGATAATAAGGAATACGGGAAGATTATTTCCGTCCTTGAGCGCTCGGACGGGGTATACACATCTTACACCGACCGTGAAAAATATCTCCTTCAACTTGCCTATCTGGGCAGCACCGGATTTGATCTGTTAGACAATCTGGAGGATTTTTTAGGGGATGACGATAAAGAGCTTACGGATGTTTTTATTAAAAGTATTGCTGGCTCAGACGGCTTTGCAGACACTGAAATAATTGATAAAAAGCGGGATGTCTATACCGAAATAATAAGTATTGATGCCAATTACAATCCTGACCGCGACCACGATATCGCTTTTATTGCGGGGCTTACCGCTTCCATAGATACCATTATGCTTATAGGAAATTTTGCTCAAGAAGCTCTGAACGACATATTAGGCGGTTCTGTGGGAGGGGTGGCAATAGAAAATATTAGCTTCAGCTCCGATGATCCGAACTATATCGGCAAGGTATTTGAGGAGATTGCAAACGATCCGGATACGGCAAAAGCTGATGATCTCAGGAGCAAAATTGAAGAAAAAATCGAAACGATTATTAACAATGTCGTTGCTCTTGAAGATACTGTAAAACTTCTGCTCGGTTCCGACTCCTCCGACACTCTGGATGAGCTTGAAGAATTTTTGGACGATATGAGAAAACCTGCCCCTTGTGATAAAAATACAGACGCAGATCATTGCATCGACAAAGATTCTGTTTACGATTTTATTATGGAAAAAATAGCGAGCTAAGGGAGATATAACAATATCATGAAAATATTTATAACAGCATCACTGATAATAGCTGTTTTTGCAATTTCAGCTTTTGCGGACGCAAAGAAGGAATATATTACCAGAGAGCACCCGTGGACATTGCGCTCGGTTGCCGCCCTCGGCATGGGAAACGCGTATTACACCAAGAGCAGCGACAAATACGCCCCGTTCTATAACCCAGCAGGTTTAAGCAGAATAAATAGGAGTTGGAGGTTGGATATTATCCCTGTGGGTTTCTCTATGAATAAAGATTTTCAAAACCTCTATGAAGATGCGAATAATGTTGACTTTGATAACGATACCGAAGTGGCGGATTTCATAAAAGAACATATTGGCGACAATGCCTACACAGGCTTTTCTTTTTACCCCAGCTTCACAAAAAGAAACCTAACCATAGGGGTTTTTACAGCTTCCAGAGCCACCGTTCAACCGCGCAATCCGGTTCTTCCGGAAGCCAATATATCTGCTGTTGCAGACGCGGGGATTGTGGTAGGCTATGCCCATACTTTTTTTGAAGAATCCCTTGCTGTAGGGGTTGCCGCAAGGCTTCAGGGGCGGGGAAGCCTTAATAAATCTTACACCGTTTCAGATTTTGTATCCGGCAGGGCGGAGGACGATCTGGATAACCTAACCGCCGAGGATTACGCCGGCACAGCCCTCATCTTTGACGTAGGGGCTATATATGATTTCGGAAAACTGTTGGATGTTGATTTTTCCCCGCGCGCGGGTTTTGCCGTTAACAACATTGGCTTAAAAACAGGGAGTTATGGGAATCTGGATATTAGAAAAAGAGACGGGGACATCGCCAATTCACCTCTGCCGACTTTTGCAACCCTATCGTTTGGCGTTTCCCCTTCTGTATCTTTTTTGCAGACGGATATAATCCTTGATATTGTTGATATTACAAGAAACTTTGATGAAGATGATGATTGGGGGAAGAGGATAAATATCGGAGCGGAGATCGGTTTTGACCTCCCGCTCATAAGACATTTTAAATTTCGCGGCGGGTTTCACCAAGGGTACCCATCTGTGGGATTTGGGATAGATTTTTACGTTGTGGAACTCAATTACGCCTATTATACGGAAGAGCTGGGAGCGTATTCCGGTCAGCTCCCAGATTCGCGCCACGCGTTGGAGATTTCTATAGGCATATAGCTTTGGGCGGAGAAAATAGTATGAATATACGGGAGATGTTTGACGATATATCTCCCGCATATGATCTGCTTAATCACCTCCTTAGTTTCGGCAGGGATAAAAAGTGGAGGAAACGGGCGGTTTATACGTTAGAAGTGAAAGAAAACGACTTTTTGCTAGATATAGCCTGCGGAACCGGTGATATGCTTTTGGCTGTAAAAGCCATCTCCCCTTTAACTTTTACAGTCGGGATTGATTTCAGCTTAAATATGTTGCACGCCGCCCAAAAAAAAGGGCTCCCCTCCCAACTTGCTGCGGCGGATGCCTGCGCCCTCCCGTTCAATTCGAACTATTTTAACAAGATTACTATGGCGTTTGGCTTTAGGAATATCCCCGACAAACCCAGAGTCCTGTCGGAGGCATACAGAGTGCTGAAACCGGGCGGAGTATTGGGAATTCTGGAATTTTCAAAGCCTGAAAACACGCTTTTTTCCGTGCTCTACTGGTTTTACTTCAAATACATCCTCCCATCGGCAGGTGCCGTTATATCAGGGCATAGAGAGGCATACCGCTATCTTCCAGAATCTGTAACGAGTTTTCCCAACAATGACGATTATCTTGATATGGTGAGATCGGCGGAGTTCTCTAACGTAATACTTACTCCCTATGACTTTGGCATATGCTCCCTGCTTACGGCGGAGAAAGTAATATGCCCATAGTATCAAGGTTTAAAGGCTGTTTTTTTGCAAATAACGTTCCTGCGGACAACTTGTTTTCTGGTTGTTTCATGGGTTTAAATCCGTTTAATTCTGGGTGCTGTCCAAGTTTGGCAACAGCGGTTCATATCTCTGTAAAGCCTTCTGATTTCTCCTCTAATTATGCTCCACATTATTGACAAGCGCACATTAATTTATTGCGCATAGGGATTAGCTCCCTTTTTCTCTTGCAGTTTAACGGTTATAAGATTAACATTATTTTATGAGTAGCAGAAGGAATCTACGTCAGGGAGTAAAATTCGCACGGAGCTTTAAACCGCCCCACGAAGATAAGGGGGAGAGCGAGAACCTTATTCCCCAGAGCGAGCCAGCCCGTACCTCCCGCTCAAAGGCGGACGACGGGGGAGATACCCCCCTTGACATCACTGTTTTCTCCGGCATTCATAACGATCCGCGCATCGATTCCCCTGTTGTTTATGGACTTGGAAGCTATGTGCGCGGCTATTTTCCCCCTGATCTTGACTATATCTATTTCTCTCTGACATATAACGGGGGCGGCAGCGTTACTGTAGAAGAGTTTTATCTGAAAAGCGAGGACGGCGGGATATTCTGGGATTTGGACTTAAAAGACGATAAAATCCGCGGTTATACCTTAAAAGCAGGGCATAAGCTGATCATCGGTTTTTTACGGGAATTGCTGATTCGAAAGATTAGGTGGTGCTATGGGGTTAAAGACCCGTTTGTTTTTTGTGCCGCCTGCAATCTTAGAGATGGGCGCACCTCTTTTTCAAATATATTCTCCATCCCTCTTGCCTATCCCGCAAACCCCCTTCAGGATGTGGAACTCACCAAATACCGCCACTTTTTAGACCGCCGTTTAGCTATCTATAAAAAAGAAGAAGAGCGGATTTTAAAAGAATACGGGAGTTTTGCAAATTATGCCAACCTCCATAAAGAGCTGGGATTGCATAAAACCGTTGACGGTTGGATTATGCGTGAGTGGCTGCCCGCTGCAACCGATGCTTGGCTTGCGGTGAGCGATTTCAACTTTAAGCGTGACGAGCGATTTGTTTTCAAACGCATCGGTTTCAGCGGATATTGGGAGCTTAAACTTGATAAAGAGCTTTTAAAGCACGGAAGTTATATTGAGTTGCGCCTCTCATCCCTCCATAGCGGAGAGTTTAAGCGTATCCCCGCTTTTTCCAACTGGGTGGAACAGGATAGATTTATTGAAGAGCAGTGGTGTGCCAGAGTTTGGGACCCGCCGAAAAAGTTTAAGTTCCGCCACCCCAAACCTAAACGGGAGGTATTCCCATGCATCTATGAGGCTCATGTGGGAATAGCCCAAGATTATCGGAGCCGCACTGAAAAAAGCGTGGGCAGCTATAAATATTTTACGGACGAAATTTTGCCCTATATCAAGGAGTGCGGTTATACTGCAGTTCAACTTATGGCGATACCTGAGCACCCACTCTATAAGTCTTTCGGCTATCAGGTGGCAAACTTTTTTGCTCCAAGTTCCCGTTTCGGCACCCCGGATGAATTTGCCGCCCTTGTGGATAGGGCTCACGAGCTTGGGCTTGCCGTAATTTTAGATATAACTCAGAGTCACTCCCCAAGCAACACCGAACAAGGGCTTGCAAGTTATGACACCACACCTTACTTTTTTGCCGATAAAGACAACCAGTGGGGCACCCGCTCCTTTGACTACAATAACCCGATGACCCGCCGCTTTCTCCTTTCAAATTGCCGCTATTGGCTGGAAGAATATAATTTGGACGGCTTTCGCTTTGATGCGGTGGGGAATATGATATATGTGGATCACGGTTTCGGCGATGATTTTAATGATGTGGGGCGTTGTTTTTATAATGAAGGAGGACGCATCCGAACAGATGAAGCGGGCGTGCTCTATCTCTGCCTTGCCAACGCTTTAACAAAAGAGATATACAAAGATTCCATAACTATAGCCGAGGAATTTAGCGGAATGCCCGGAATTTCTTCGCCGCCGGGCGGGGGCGGGCTCGGTTTTGATTACCGTTTTGCTATGGGAATCCCAGATTTTTGGGGAAAGTTTATAAAGGAAGGGCGCTCGGTCGGAACGCTCTGGTATGAAATGATAAACTTCCGCTCCTATGAACGTTCTATAAGTTATGTGGCAAGCCACGATCAGTCTATAAACGGTCATGATGCCATGATATGGCGTTTAATCGGGGACGAGATGTATGCAAATATGTCCGTATTTACCGACAGTTGGAAAACCTCCAGGGGGGTGGCGCTCTATAAACTAATTCGCTTAGTCACCCTCTCCTCCGCTTTAGGCGGATATATGAGTTTTATGGGGGACGAGTTCGGACATCCAGAATGGATAGATGCAGCGGAATATGCCCACCGACAGTGGCATCTTCCAAAGAGAACAGACTTAAAATATCACGGTCTTGCCCAATTTGACAAAGACAGCCTTGCTCTTGCAAAAGGCGGCGATTTTCTTAAACGTCCAGAGCTCCGCTATCTGGATGAAGAAAAGAGGGTGCTTGCTTTCAGCCGCGGGGATCTCCTCTTTGCTTTCAACTTTCATGAAACAGAGGCGGCCAGAGACCTCGCCCTCTGGATTCCTCCGGGAAAATATACGGAGCTCCTAAGCTCTGACGCATCTATCTATGCGGGACACGGCAATCTTGAAGCAGACGGAACGGAACACTTTTCCGCTCAGGAGGGAGAAGGGGTTTTTCAGAAAATAACAGTGTATCTCCCTCCCCTAGTGGCGCTTGCCCTTAAAAGAAGTTAGATGGTCTTAAAATTCTCCCCTCCTGTGAAGGAGCAAACGTATCGCTTGCGCGGCAAGCAGAATATTGAGAAGCGGGTATTTTTTTCCTACCTTGCAGCAGATTTGCCTAACCCGGAATAAAATGAATACTTTTATTTATAGCGACAGCTCTTTTTATGTTATTAGGCTTTATCCGCGCTGTCTTTCCATATTTTTAAACCTTAATTCTGAGTCCTGATTTTTATGGAGCATCTGGATAAATCTTAGAGAGCAGACTGTCTTAAATTTAGACTGTTCATTGGCCGCAAGCCTCCCGTCCAACCGAACCTCGCCATTCATATGTCTGGTCTGCCAATAGCTGTAAAGCTCTTCATCGTTTATGCGTATATCTTCCTTAGGCGTTTCGTTTAAGTCGCTTACATAAAACATATGCTTCCTCCGTTTGGGATACTCCTCTTTTCACTTTAAAAAAGCAGTTGCCTAAATCATTTGCAAAAAATATACCAATTGAGTAAAATGCGTTGGAGGTTGTTATGGTTTTGTCAAAAGAACATTTAAAGCGTGTAATTTCCGCCCTAATTCTGATCCCTATAGTGTTACTCTTCACCCTGTGGAGCTATACGCCGCCGTTTGCTATCGTGCTGTATTTTATAATACTTTTAGCCTCCTATGAGATGATAATCCTTGCAAAAAAGGCGGGGGAAGAAATATATCCGCTTATTGCCTGGTTCGGTGCCATTATTATCCCCCTTGCCTTCCATTTTGACGAATTTTGGGCGCCCATATTTGCCTCCGTATTCACAGTTATTGTGTTTTTATCCTTCCTGGCTAAACTGTTTGGCAAAAACCCCGCTGAGTTTAGCTTTAGATCGGTATCTTCCAATATATTTGTCGCCGTTCTTGTGCCGTTTTTCCTCTCTTTTATCTGGCTCATACGCAATCTTGAGGGAGGGGGGTGGTGGATTCTCCTCCTCCTTGCAGCAATCTGGGTTTCTGATATTTGCGCATATTATGTGGGAAAAAATTTCGGCAGACATAGGATCACCCCGAATATAAGCCCCAAAAAGACTCTTGAGGGGTTTATAGCCGGTTTTATCGGAGGGATATTGGGAGCGGGGGCGTTTTATTACTTTCTAATCCCTTCGGAGTATACAACCCTTAAAAGTTGGCAGCTTGCCATCCTTCTGGTTGATCTGGTCATTGCGGGGATATTTGGCGATCTCTTTGAATCCCTTCTGAAGCGTAACGCGGGGGTTAAAGACAGCGGGAACGTTATACCGGGACACGGCGGAATGTTGGACAGGATAGATTCCATCCTCTTTGCCGCGCCGATTGCATACATCTATTTAAAGATATTCTTCCATATAAATTAAGTATATGAAACGCAGAGTGGCGGTAATAGGAGCTACCGGTTCTATCGGCAGGCAGACGGCGGATGTTCTTGCCGCCAACCCCGACCGCTTTGAAACTGTCCTTGTCACAGCCCATGAAAACGAAAAGGAGCTTGAGAGAGCTGCCGCACGGGTTGGGGCTAAAAAATGGGCTCTGACAAGCAAAACCCCCCTCTCAGTCTTGACAGATACAGATATAGACATAGCGGTTATAGCCGCATCGGGCAGCGGGATAATCAGAGAGGTTTATGAACTTGCCAAAAGAGGGATAACTATTGCCATTGCCAATAAAGAATCGATTGTTGCGGCAGGAAAGTTCATCACCGCCGCCTCAAAAGAGAGCGGTGGTCTTATTATCCCTGTGGACAGTGAACATTCCGCAGTCTTTCAATGTTTGAAGGGCAACGAGCAAAAATATGCGGCAAAACTTATCTTAACAGCTTCCGGCGGCGCTTTCCGCTCTTTCACCCCTGCAGAGCTGAAAAAGGTTACCGTTAAACAAGCTACGGAGCACCCGAATTGGAAGATGGGAAAAAAAATCTCAGTGGACTCTGCCACTATGATGAATAAGGGGCTTGAGTTGATAGAGGCACGCTACCTCTTTGACATACCCCCCGATAAGCTGGATGCGGTGATACACCCGGAATCAATGGTTCACTCCTTTGTTGTCTTTACGGATTCAAGCGTTTTGGCGCAGATTGCAAGCGCTGATATGCGTATCCCCATAGCTTATGCCCTGGGCTATCCCGAAAGGATCAACTCGTGCGCAAAAGGGGTGGATTTCTCCCTCCCGTTTAATCTTACCTTTTATCCTCCGGAAAAAGGGAAGTATCCATGTTTTGAGCTTGCAAAAGCAGTACTCATAGGAGATCGGCAGGCTGATATGATTGTGCTGAACGCGGCAAATGAGGCGGCAGTATCCGCTTTTTTAGATAATAAGATTGGTTTTATAGATATAAAAGGAGTTGTGGAAAAAGTCTTAAACAACGAGTATAATCTATATAGTGAACCAAACGATATAGATGGGGTCTTAGAGATAGACAGAAGAACCAGAACCCGCGCAAAAGAGATTCTGGAAAAAAATTAATATTAATTGTTGGAGTGCGTTTAATGAGTATGCTTCGTAAAGGTGTTATCCTTGCCGCCTTAGCAGCGGCAAGCGTGTATATGTTAATATTTTATCCCACATTCCTCCTGGCGATAGTTGCGTTGGGTCTGCTTATATTGGTGCATGAACTTGGGCATCTTATAGCGGCAAAGCATTGCGGCGTTTGGGTGGAGTGTTTTTCGATAGGTTTCGGACCAAAACTCCTTTCCAAAACAAAAGGGGATACTGAATATTGCCTCTCCCTTATCCCTCTTGGAGGCTATGCAAAATACCACAGGATGGTGGAGGAAGAACCCGTTGTCGAGGGGCGCGAGGAACAGGCGTTTTTTAATAAACCCTACGGGAAAAAGATATATATGGTTACCGCCGGAGTAATATTTAATATCCTCTTTGCGGTTCTCCTTTTTGCAGCAAAAAATATGATAGGCTATCCCGCTTATTCTCCGGTAGTTTACAGCGTTCAAGATGGTTCCGCGGCGGCTTCGGCAGGCTTTCTCCCTTCCGATAAGATCATTTCCGCTGCGGGAGGGGATATTAAAACTTGGGGTGAATTTTTAGACAAACTGACTGTTAATGTCCAATACCCGATAGAAGTCAAAGTGGAAAGGGATGGGAATATAATTCCGCTTAACTTTACCCCTGACTTCAAAGAAGATAAAGATATTTTCGGCGATCCTGTAAAAGTTGCAGATACGGGGTTGTCCTTGTATATACCCGCTGAGGTGGGCTCTGTGGTGTTTGGAATGCCCGCTGAAAGTGCGGGAATTATGGCAGGGGATATAATCCTTAGCATTAACGGGGCTGCGGTGTCTGAATGGAAGGATGTGGGGGAAAATATGCGGACGGCTGTTTTAAGAGAGGACGGTTCAGTTCCGCCGCAGGAAGATATTCAACCTCTTACCCTGCAAGTTGCGCGGGAGGGAGAGGTGCTTGCTCTGGAAGTCACTCCAAAAGTTATGGATGAAGGGAGTGTTCTTTTAGGAATAAGCGCCGCGTCGGGAGACCTTGTTGTTAGAGAACTCCCCCATATGGCAGTATATCACGGCTTTGTCCAGACAGCAGAGATCACAAAGATGATATTTATAGGTATCGGCAAGCTGATCACCGGTCAAGTATCACGGGACAACTTGGGCGGTCCGATAATGATCTTAGCGGAGGGGGCAAATTCCGCAAAGGCGGGGTTCGGTTACTATATCCTCTTTATTGCACTGATAAGTATAAATCTGGGAATACTGAATATTCTCCCTATACCGATAGTGGACGGGGGGTATGTAGTGCTCTTCACAGTGGAAAAGATCATGTCCCGCAAAATAGGGAGATTTGCAAGAGAGTGCTTTCAGACCGCCGGAATCGCTCTGCTGGGGTTACTAATGGTCTTTGCCATGTATAACGATATAGTGAGATTCTTTTTTAAGTAGCAAAATTTATGAGGTGGAATGTGAACAATATGAAACGCATTGGGGCGGGGGGTGAAATTTTTGCCGGCTTTACCCTTATAGAAGTGATGGTGGTGCTTGTTATTATAGGGATTCTGGCGGTAGCGGTGGCGCCCAGAATCCTTTCAAGAACGGATCAGGCGAATGTTACAAAGGCTAAAACAGATATGCGAACAATATCCTCAGCTTTAAAACTTTATAAGCTGGATAACGGGAACTACCCCACCACAGAACAAGGGCTTGAGGCCTTGGTTGCCTTGCCGACTACAGAACCTGTTCCGCAGTCTTGGAGTCCGGGGGGATATATAGAGGGCGGCGTTACCCCAAGGGATCCTTGGGGTAACTCGTATATATACCGAAGTCCGGGGGATAACGGGGCAGACTTTGAAATTATCTCTCTGGGAAAAGATATGAGGGAGGGCGGCACAAGCTACGATGAAGATATCATCGTCAGCGGATAAAAGAAGAGCCAAGAGCCCGAGAATTTTTTGCTTATGCACGCGCTACGGCACCGAATATGGCGGGAATAATAGGTTCCGCCGTAGCGGCCGGGGTATTTTTTAAGAGCCCAGCGGAAAGGGTTCCCCGCCTATGTTTTGCTAAAAACTGTTTGACATACCATTGATATTTTTGCTATTATCTGCGTTCAGTCAGAGGAAAATTAGAATTTTAAAGGGGCCAATAGCTCAGTTGGTTAGAGCAACCGGCTCATAACCGGTAGGTCCAAGGTTCGAATCCTTGTTGGCCCATCCCCTTCTCTTCACTTTCTCTGACTTTCTGAGGTTTTAATGCTGGTAGATATATCTGATGTTGCGCTCTCATTTGAGGGGAAGGTGTGTTTTGAGGGGTTTTCAGCAAAGATCTATAACGGGGATAGGATTGCCCTTATCGGGGATAACGGTTCCGGCAAAACCCAACTTCTAAAGCTGCTTGCGGGCATCACCGAGTTGCAGGCAGGGAGAATAACCCGTAATGACGGGCTTTGCATCGGTTATGTTCCTCAGACTGTAGAGGAATTTACAGAGGCAAGCGGCGGGGAGCGTTTTAACAGAGCTCTTTCCGGAGCGGTTGAAGGCAGCAATCTCCTTATATTAGATGAGCCCACAAACCACCTTGATACGCATAACCGCGCTTCTCTGCTGCGTATGCTTAAAAAATATGACGGCGCCCTAATCTTTGCTTCCCACGATGAGGATTTTCTCGCGGAACTCCCCGATAAACTCTGGCATATAAATAATTCTCAAATATCCGTTTTTTCCGGTTCCTATTCCGATTATACCGTCCTTCTTCAAAAGGAGAGGGAAATTTTGCAGACGGAACTTGCCCAACTAAAAACAGAAAAAAAGAGAGCACATTCATCCCTTATGAAAGAACAGAAGAGAGCCAAAAAAAGCCGTGCGACAGGTGAAAAGGGGATAAAAAACCATAAAAGGCCGCCTATTATGGCGGGGATGATGAAAGCCGCAGCAGAGAATACCGCGGGGCAAAAAGCTACGGAATTAAAAGAAAAGAGGGAATATATCAGGGAGCGTTTAGATGAGCTTTCCCCGATGCATGAGAGAAGTCCCCGATTCATCATCCCCTCAAATTTTAACAAAACTGACACCGCCGTGCATATAATAGGCGGCAGCGCGGGCTATAACGGGAAGACAATTGTAAGCGGTGTAAATATTGTGCTGTCTGCAACAGGAAGGTTGGTTCTCAGCGGAGCAAACGGAAGCGGAAAGAGCACCCTTGCAAAGGCTATCCTCGATTCGGAGAAGCTGCGGCTGTCCGGGGAGTGGTATACCCCAAACCAGATAGGGTATCTTGATCAGCACTATATTAACTTAAAGCCTGAAAAGACAGTCTTTGAAAGCGTCAGGGACGTTTCTGATCTCCCCGTCTCCCTTCTCCGCTCCCACCTGGGCGATTTTCTTTTTTATACCAACAGCGAGGTAAACTGCAAAGTTTGCGAACTCTCCGGCGGGGAGAAGGCGCGTCTTTCCCTTGCGGTTATGGCGCTTTCCCCAAAGGCTCTCTTAATTCTTGATGAAATAACCAACAATATTGATCTAAAAACCAAAAAATATATTGCGGCTCTCCTTAAAGAATTTCCCGCCGCCCTAATTTTAATCTCCCACGAGCTCTCTTTTATAAGAGACGTATGCGGGGAAACGCCTTTAATCTTTGATATGTAGAAAAGGGGATAATCTTTTTCTGCATACCTAAAGCAGATGTTTCATTTCACAGAGTCCAATTTAAAAGCAGACAGGGAAGTTTAAACTCCCCCAACGCCGCACAACAGCAACGCCTTTTGTTCGCGGTTCGGAGTTTCTCAA
The DNA here is from genome assembly GCA_031278965.1 of Deferribacteraceae bacterium. Classification (GTDB taxonomy): domain Bacteria; phylum Chrysiogenota; class Deferribacteres; order Deferribacterales; family JAISNW01; genus JAISNW01. Next base: position 160 of record JAITJJ010000069.1, on the reverse strand, counting down.
CCCTAATGCGCTTGCAAAAGGCTATCGTTTTTTGCGTTTGCGCCCGCCCGATATCTTTAATCTCCCGCTCAACTATATTTAACTCACAGCGCAAAGCTCTCTACGGGTTCGGCGGGTGGCCTCCGCCAGGGTTTCTGTTCAGTGTTGTATGGCACACCTT
>JAITJJ010000065.1 GCA_031278965.1 Deferribacteraceae bacterium | reverse complement strand
ATTTTTTATATCTCTCTTGGGGCCAGGTGCATAACTCAGAGTTATCTGAGATACTATATAGTGAACTGGAAAAACTTAGGGGGCTTGCTTCAAAGCTTTCGGACTACGATATAACCGTCGCTGCCTATGGTCAAGGGCTACCGGAACTCAGGGCAACTTTATCAAAACATATGGCAACTTATGGGATATCGGCGGAGCCTGAACAGATTGTTATCACCAGATCATTCAGAGAAATTGCTATGATGCTGGGGAATATCCTGATAGCAAAAGGCAGCGGGATATTTTATGATGAACCGGGTTCGTTATCTTTTCATACATATTTACGTACTCTGGGCGGCAGGATGCGCGGAATAAAGATGGACAAATACGGTCCTGTCGCGTCGGAATTTGTCAATGCCATAAAGGAAAGCAGAAACGGATTATTCTATACAATGCCTGTTTACGTATATCCTAGCGGAGTAACAACTTCAAAGACTCGTAAATTAGATCTGCTGAAGATTGCCGTAAATACCAACATACCTATTGTGGAACTTGACATCTTTCGTGAACTTGATTGGACGGCGCCACTACCCTATTATTCTTTGGATAGAACTTCGAGCGTTATATATGTTGGTACTCTAAACGGGGTGCTTCCGTTAGGCTTTGGCATAAGTTGGGTAGTGGCCCCGCAAAAAATTCTGGATATGCTGAAAGATATTCAGTATCAATACGATTTGACAGTTTCCCTGAACGACCAACTTTTCATCAATGAAATTCTTTTGAACGGAGTATACCTAAAATATTTGGATGCGTTAAAAATATACTTAAAAAAGAGAAGTGAACTCGCAGATAATATAATGGAAAAGCATCTTAAAGGTTTAGTTAAATTTAGAGGATCACATCCCACAGTTTACTGGCTTGAGCTTCCGTTTGCTGCCAAGAATCTTTTGACTTTCGCAAACGGCATTAATATATCAACAGGAGATCTGTTCTCCGAAAATCATCCGAATTTTATATCCATCAGCAAAATTCATCCCGAAACAAATAAATATGAGGAGGCAATAATTACTTTGAAAAATCTTGTATGCAGTTTTATATAATCCTGTTTGAGTAATTATTTATACCGTCCCATACCGTCCTATCCCGTCATTATTTTTTTTTATTAACTATCCTTGTGAAATATAACTCTGTTTCGTTAAACTTAAGATTATACGTAATTAAAACATAAAATTACGTTTTATTGGTGCTGAATCCAATCTGGCATAAATGCCAGTAAGTTACGGAGGAAAGAAATGAGAAAAAAAGAGTTGGATGTATCGCGGCGAAATTTCCTAAAATGGAGCGCTGCCGCGGCTGTGCTCTCGGGCGGACTTACCGCATGCGGTTCCAGCGGCGGCGAGGATACCATTGTTGCAGGCGGCGGAAGTCCGCAGGACAAGCCCGACGCCCTGTTAAAAGCCGGAAAATGGGTTACGGTGCCTTGCCCAGACTGCGCGACTTATAGGTGTGTAAACAGGGCTTATGTGGTAGACGGGATACCTGTCCGACAAAAGACGGACGATTCTCACCCATACAGTTACGATTATCCCCAGTTCAGACCTTGTATAAAAGGGCGCTCTATGAGGTGGTCAGTTTTAAGTCCGGCACGTTTAAAATACCCTATGAAGCGTGTGAGTTGGAAACCGGGCGGGAGCGACTTTCATCCAGAACTCAGAGGCAGGGACGAATGGGTTCGCATTACTTGGGCAGAAGCACTCCAACATATAGTCAGTGAATGTAACAGGATAAACAGCGAATATATGGCGCTTGGGTCGGGAACCTCCCACCCATATTACGACGCGAACTACGCCGCGTCATACGGCATAAACAACGCGATACCGAGCCCCATCCTTAATTTAGCTTATACCGCTGATATGGAACCGCGTTTCTTGAACGCTCTGGGTATAGGAACACTGCCCATATTCGGTCAGAACTCCACAGGCGCCTGGCCCTGCGCGTCAACTCACATGGTGGGTGATAGAATAGAAGCTACCAAGAGCGACCGCATCACTGTGGCAGAGAATTCAAATCTGATTGTGCAGTGGGGAGTAAACCCCTCTTGGACCAAATTTGGTTCCCAGCAAACATATAGAGCTGCCAAAGAGAGAGGGTGTAAGGTATATAATGTAGGTCCATGGCTTGCTCCAGGCAGTGCCGCTTTTGTTGACGAGTGGATACCCTGCCGCCCTGGTACGGATACCGCCCTCCTTCTGGCGATAGCCTATGTTGCGATTAGTGAGGGATTAATTGATGAAGATTGGGTGAACGCACATTGCGTTGGGTATGATCATCTGCATATGCCTCTCAGAGACAGCAATAATTTCCCGATATTGGACGGTAACGGCGTATCCGTCATAGAACCGAGCGGATCTTGGGGGCCTGGTAACGCTCTGACCGGTGAACACCATAGGTATTGGCAGGAAAATTTTAAGGATTATGTTTTAGGCACCTATGACGGCGTTCCTAAAACTCCCGCTTGGGCTTCGGCTATCTGCGGCGCTCCGGTTAACAAAATAATATCGCTTGCAAAGGATATGGCTCTGATTAAACCTATGGCGGTGATAAGCGGAGATGCACCTGCCCGCGTATATCACGGAGGAAGTTATGCCCAAGCATTTTTTGCCATAGGTATGCTCTGTGGTAAAGGGAATATAGGAGTACCCGGCGGCAGATTGGACGATCCGGGACTGCTCCATTTTGGCAGTTACCAATATTTCAGCCGAAATGACAGATTCATTTCCGGTTGGTATTTAGGTTTGCTTCACGAACAGTTAGGAGATACTTTGCGTTCGCCCGCTTTCCCTGTTGCCCCCGCCGCACCTGTTACAACCCCGGCAACCACAGCAGGCGACCGCCCGAGAAACCCTAAAGGCTTTATCTCCTACGGAGCTATAAGGCAACCGTGGGCAACGCTTTACGGCAACTATCAAGCTAACGAGTATTACGGGATAGGGTTTGCGGAAGTTTGGGATGCCATCTTGACCGGAGAACACCACGATCCCGGTCACACCAGATATAACATGGACGACACAGAGTTGTTGCCGGGTCACGGGAAGAAAAAAGTGGATATAAGGGCTATTTTAAAGATCGATATAACCAACTGCGTCAATCAGGTTGTAAACACTAACAAAGCTGTTCAGGCTATGCGCAGCCCCAAGGTGGAGTTTATAGCCGCCACAGATTTTTATATGACCTCAACCCTCCGCTATGCCGATATCATCCTCCCATGCATATCTTTCTGGGAGCATGAAGGACACTACAGCTTTTTGAACCCAGAAATTATGATCGGCAATCCAGAAAGGGTTATTGCACCAATGTTTGAATGTAGAGCCGATACCGATGTGGATGCAGAACTCTGTAAAATCGCCGGGGTCGATCCTAAGTTCGCCGCCCCATACACGGAGAAGCAGGCTATGTTTAACGCTCTGGCCAATGCATATGTTTTTAAAACGGACGGCACAACCAAAGAACCGCTTGTTAAATTTACCGCCAATGATATTTACGATCTAGGGGTTGACGCCGATACTTCACCCACTTCTTCCCTCCTCACCGAAGGGCGCATTACCTATCAGGAGTTTAAGGAAAAGGGGCTCTATCAGGTGCGCATGACAGAAAAGACCAAACAAAATGAAGGCTGGTTGAAAGATCTTGTTGAAAACGGTACGCCGTTGACCGCGAATTATACGACCAGATTTACTGGCACAGAAACGGGGAAGGTTGAGTTGTATTGCATGAAGTTAAAACGCTATCACGATCTGGTATATAGTTTCGGAACAACCCACCTTGATCCTTTACCAAAATACCAGGCGGACACAGCCCACGGCTATGAGGCAACTCAGGCGCTAAACGCTGAATATCCTTTGCAGTGCTACAGCGTGCACCCATATCACAGAATTCACTCTCAACGCTCTGACAACAGCAGCGTGGTGGAACTTTGCGATGATATAGCCACAATAAACGTTTTGGACGCGCAAAGATACGGCATCAGCAACGGCGATTGGGTGCTTATAGAAAGTGAGGCCGGGAAGATTTTGAGAAGAGCCTCAGTGGTTTCCACGATAATGCCTGGTGTTATGCAGACCACCGAAGGCGCCACAGCCCGCTATAACTACGGTACATCCGGTTTTGAAGACGAGAGCATTGACATAGGCGGCAACGCCAACACGCTCACTTATTCACTCCTCTGCGGTGAAGGTCATCAGGCGTATAATTCCGTGGTGGTAAAGATTTCCAGATGGACCGGTACCCCTCCGCTTCCCCAATACAAATGGGAACCGGACTTGCCTCGTATGGCAAGCGAATAATAAAGGAGAATAATTATGAGCCAATATGCTTTTTATTATAATGCGGACAAATGCATCTACTGCCGGGTCTGCGTGCTGGCCTGCAAAGACAAGCACAACCTTAAACCTGGACGCAAATTCAGGAGAGTATACTCCGGCTGCGGCGGAAGCTGGGACACAAGCAGCAGCACCCCATCCCCCGATGGAGTATATTCATATTCGTTTACCATAGCTTGCAACCATTGTGCGGATCCTGCCTGCAAAAAAGTTTGCCCAGAAAATGCTATAGGCAAAAGAGGCGACGGGATAGTTTTTATTGACCGCGAGCTCTGTATAGGCTGCGGAAGCTGTTCCGCCGCCTGTCCCTATAACGCTCCTTCTCTGGATAAGGAAACAATGAAGATGGAAAAGTGCGATTTTTGTCGTGAACTTTTGGCGGAAGGGGAAACCCCAGCATGCGCAGCTTCCTGTAATATGCAGGCTATTGAATATGGGGATATTGAAGCCTTAAAGGTACTCCACCCCGAAGCAGTCCAGCAGATAAAGCCTCTTCCAGATCCTTCCCAGACAAAGCCATCTCTTTTAATAACGCCACACCGTAAATACATAGAAGGGGATGAGATTTCATTGATGAACATGCCTGAAGAGATTCAGGCATATGAAGTATGAGCACTCTTAACGGGGGAGGCAACTCCCCCGCTGTTTCGTATTTCAGGGTTCTGGGTTCTCTGCTTTATAATGAACCCAGCGCAGAGGCAATAGATATGCTGATAGACGAAAAGGTGCTCTCTGTGCTTCCCTATGCCTCTGATAACGAGCGAGCCCTTAAAGGTCAGAAAGAACTCCTTGAATGGCTTGAAAGCAGCCCCAGAGAAGATTTAACTCTTGAGGCGCGCACCGAATATATGCGGCTTCTTATCGGCATAGGCAAATCACTTGCTCCGCCTTGGGGTTCAACATACTTGAATGATGACCGCCTCTTATTTACCGAAGAAACCCTAAAGGTTCGGTTCTTTTATGAAAAATATGGGATGAAGCTGAAAGAAAAGTATTCTGAGCCGGATGATCATATCGGGCTTGAACTTGAATTTCTTGCCTATCTCTTAGAGCGCGGGGAGAGGGAAGCAGCCTGTACCTTTGCGGCACAGTTCCTCGTCCCTTGGATATCCCGGTGGAACGCTGATATGCAAAAGCATTCCAAGACGGGGTATTACAAGGGTTTGGGCAATATGGCTTTAGGCGGAATAGATTTTTTTATATCCGCCCGATAGGCAGGCCGGTTTATTTTGCGCCCCGCTCTATTTCAGCGGGGCGGTTTGGACAATTCTATGAATCGGGGTGTTAGCGTGAGCAAACTATTTTTTATAGCGGCATTGCCGCTTTTATGTATATTCTTTTTTTCATTTGATGCATATGCCCCCAAGGCATATGCTTTGGAGGGCGGTGAGTATACGCCTCCCTCAGCTTGGAGCCAGCATCACTCTTTCGGGGGGAGCAGGTATAATTACGGAGGGGCGAGTATAGGCGGAGGAAGCTTTGATGCCACTGTTACATCAAGAACCGTCTATAGGAGCTTTAAGGATGACGCTCTCTCCGAATACGCATACCTCAGATTAAAGCTGTCGGATTTGCCGGCTGCTTCGGGAAGTCTTAACGCCGCTCTCTACCTTAGGGGAGCTTTTGCCTCAGAAGAGTTTGATACGGGTTTCAA
>JAITJJ010000062.1 GCA_031278965.1 Deferribacteraceae bacterium | reverse complement strand
AACCTCTCGCTTAATCGTCCTTATGCTTACTCCGGGAAGAATAGCTGTTGAAGCCACGCTGTCGCCACGCTTCATACACTTCTCAATTACATAACGATCTTTTTCTGTTAATCCCCTGCGTCTTCCGGTATTATACATACTCTCCCTTGCTCCTCCTGTTAAGTTGTTTATCAAATCTATTTTAACTCCCTCGGTGTATAGGGGCATCATTTCTTACAATCTACAACCTTCTTCAACGCACTCACATTTATATTGACCTTTATCTATGATAATATTATTATCCTCTTGTAATTTTAAAGAGCTCTGGCGGAAAGGGGCTCCCTTTCGGGCAGTTTTAGGAGAGTTTGGGTTTTTATTGTGGGCAGTCTGAAAAAGATATTAACGGCGCTGTTAGTGTTCTCATTCATAATAGCAAATGCCGTTTCGTATTCATATATAGCCGTTTCCATAGGTCATGAGGGAGCGGATCATCATGAAAACTGTGATACCTGCAAAAAGGTAAATATTGCCGTTGCCAACCTCACCCACTCCGTCACAATTTTAACTGAAGACACATTGGTTTTTCAGAATAAAGCGTTTAGCACCCCCTATGCCCGTATGCTAACAAGCTCTGATATTGTGTGGGTTCACACTCTTATCGCTTCAAAAGTTCAATTTAACTGCTAAAAACCTCCTTAACTTAAAAATCTGTTCATTTTGTTTTTTAAATTTAAGGAGGTCTCATGAAACGTTTAATTATTGGGCTCTTAGCTATTATAGCCCTCGCCGTTCTTTTTGGATGCACCAAAAAGAGCAAAACTGAAACCGCTGAAAGAGCGGATAAACTGAATATAGTTGCAACAACCTTCCCGTGTTATGATTTTGCACGGGCAGTTGTTAAAGATAAGGCGGATATTACCCTCCTTCTTAGACCCGGCTCTGAAATTCACTCTTTTGACCCTTCCCCCAGCGATATTATTAAAATTCAGCAAGCGGATCTCTTCATCTATGTCGGCGGAGAGAGCGATGTTTGGGTTGAGAAAACTCTGGAATCCGCCGACCTCTCCAAAGTAAAGATTGTGCGCCTTATGGAGTTCATCACCCCCTACGAGGAAGAAGTTATAGAGGGGATGACAGAAGAGGAGGAAGCAACTGAAGAAGAGGAAGAAGAAGAGTATGACGAGCATATATGGACTTCACCTGCCAACGCCATTGCTCTTACCTCCGCTTTAGCGGAAATCATCTCTGGACTCGATCCTAAAAATGCTGAAAGCTACAACTCTTCGGCGGCGGCATATATCGCCGAGATAAGGGGCATTCAAGCGGAAATTGCGGAAGTTGTAAAAAACGCCAAGCGAAAAAAGATTCTTGTGGCAGACCGCTTCCCCTTTCGCTATCTTGCCGAAGAGTATAATCTTGAGTATGCCGCCGCCTTTCCGGGGTGCAGCGCGGAGATAGACGCCAGCGCCGCAACGGTGGCGTTTCTGATAAACACGGTTAAAAATGAAGAACTGCCGTATATATATTATATTGAGCTTTCAAATCAGAGGATTGCCGATACTATAAAAGAGGAAACCGGCGTTAAAACTTTGGAGCTTCATTCGGCGCAGAATATCACAGGAGATGAATTTGCCCGGGGGGAAACCTACGTTACTCTAATGAAGCGGAATGTGCAGAACCTAAAGTTGGGGCTTGAATGAAGCCTATCCTCTCGTGTTCGGCGGCTAAATTCGTCTATAACTCCTTTACGGCCGCCGATGATATCACCTTTGAGTTGCACGGTGGAGAATATCTTGCCATACTAGGAGAGAACGGGAGCGGAAAGAGCACCCTAATGAAAGGGGTGCTCGGTCTCCTAAAGCCCGCAAGCGGCAAGATCTCCTATTCCGGGATAAAACCGCAGGAGATCGGCTACCTCCCGCAGCAAACCGTTGTGCAAAAAGATTTCCCCGCCACCGTCTGGGAGATAACCCTTTCCGGCTGTCAAAATCGGTTGGGGTTTCCTCCGTTTTATTCCGGGGCTGCTAAAAATAGGGCTTTAGATAGTTTAAAGTATATGCAGGCGGAGGACTTAAAGTCCAAGCCGTTCAGAAACCTTTCCGGCGGGCAGCAGCAACGGGTACTTCTGGCGCGGGCGTTATGCGCCGCCGATAAACTCCTTATGCTTGATGAGCCCGCGGCGGGGCTAGACCCTGTTATGACGGAAAGATTATACGCTCTACTCTCGGAACTGAATTCCCAGAGAGGGATGGCTATCCTTATGATCTCCCACGATCCGGAGAGCGCAGTCAGATACAGCGGCAAAATTCTGCACCTATCGCGGAACGGGCATTTTTTCGGCACGAAAGATGAATACTGCTCCACCCCCCTCTATAAGCGATTTGGAGGGAGCAATGCTTGAAATATTGGGAGAACTCTTTTCCCATAATTTTATCATACGAGCCCTATTGGTGGGGATACTTATATCTCTCTGTACAGCGCTTTTAGGGGTAAGTCTGGTGCTGAAACGCTATTCTATGATAGGGGCGGGGTTATCCCACGTGGGATTTGGGGCTATGGCTATTGCTCTAGCCTTTAATTTCGCTCCCCTTAAACTATCCATTCCGGTAGTGCTCATCTCCGCCTTTTTCCTTCTGAGGATCAGCGAAAATTCAAGGATTAAGTCAGATGCTGCCATCGCTCTGATCTCTTCAAGCAGCCTTGCTGCCGGAGTTATGGTTATATACCGTTCCACAGGGATAAATACGGATGTGTGCAATTATATGTTCGGAACGATTCTCACCACGTCCAAAAGCGATGTATATATAAGCGTCATCTCTGCAATTACGGTGCTTGCCGTATACATAATCTTTTACAACAAGATTTTTGCGGTGACCTTTGACGAGACTTTTGCCAAAGCCGCCGGATCAAACGCCGGCTTCTACAATATGCTTATAGCTCTGCTCACGGCACTTGTTATAGTGGTGGGAATGAGACTTATGGGGGCAATGCTTATCTCAAGCCTTATCATCTTTCCCGCCCTGACTGCCATGCGGATATTCTCAAGTTTCAGAGGGGTGGTGATATGCGCCGCCGTCACCAGCGTATTCTCTTTTTTTATTGGGATTGCAGTCTCTTTTGCAAGCGAAACCCCCGCGGGCGCAAGCATAGTGGCGGTAAACCTTGCAGTGTTCATACTCTTTTATATTCTCGGTTTGTCATTAAGGAGGACAAGATGGGCGAATTGAAAAAACTTTTGGCGGCTATCCCGCTTATAGCTCTGGCGGCTATCCTTATCTCCCTTGCCGCCGTCGCCGACGCCAAAGATAAGGGCGGCAAAAAGGTGGTGGAGATTAAAGAGCGCTACTTTATGGCGCAGTGCTATGATATTATGCTGAATCCGGAAGAATATAAAAACAAGCTCATAAAAATTCAAGGGATATATTTTGAAGAGGATGGCTATAAAGGGATTTACCGCAGAACTCCGGGCTGCTGCGGAGATGACGGCAGTATCGGCTTTAGGATAGAATTTGAAGGCGCCTCCCCTAAAGCAGATGACTGGATTGAAGTTATAGGGAGTGTGGAGATCGCCGAATACAGTGCCTACGAGGATATATACATAAAGGCGGAAAACGAGTATATATACCTAAAGGCGGAAAAGATAACCATATTGGAGAAGAGAGGGAGGGAGTTTGTTCAGAATTAGAGGTTCTGGTTATTTAATCGAAGCTCCCAAACCCCTATTGTTCTAATATTTTTGTGTAAAGTGTTTTTGAAAATGTCCCAAAAAAATTAAGACATAAGTATTTGGATTTTTAATTTTACGTTTTTTTGAGCATTAATATCTGGGGTGGATTCCTGAGGGCTGTTAAAAAG
>JAITJJ010000200.1 GCA_031278965.1 Deferribacteraceae bacterium | reverse complement strand
CGTGTGCTCTTCCGATCTGGCAGACTGGCGGAGCGGTTCAGGGTTGGTGTTTTTAAATTAAACACTAACTTTAAAATGGAGTTTTGCCGACTTTAAAGAAAAATTTTAAAAATATTTGTGGAATTTTAAAAAATTTGATATTCTAATTAATGTTTTAGAGTAAGGGAAAGTATATTATGAGACGAATAACAGTTTTAGCTCTTCTATTGGCGGTTTCTGCGGCTCTGGTTTCCTCCTGCAGTGACGGTGTGGATGAGCGCGCCTCGCTTGGAACAGCTTATGTGACGATGTATCTTGACTCCAATCCAAACTTTGATCTCTACAAGGGGAAAAAGAATGACAACGGCACTGTGGACAATGAAACGGATGATTTTTGCGAATCGGTGCTTAATCAGGAAGCAGGGGGGCAGACAGTTAATTTTATAGTAACCCCCAATCCCATTTCAAAATCTCCCATCGGGCTTATCTATGTTAAGCAGACAAAGGTTGAACTCACTCCCCTGATTGCGGGCGAACCTTATATCTCCTCTTTTACCTCGAAACAATATTTTCCGCTGGTCGGCGGCGTTGAAGATGAAGCCGGCGGGGAATCCTCCAGCTATATAACATCTGCATTTACTTTCCCTCTCTTTAACGACAAACAGCTTCAGGAATTTATTGATTACTTTGCCATGGTAGGTTCCACTTCCGCAAGATACGAAGTAAAGTATAAGTTTACTCTCTTTGAGGTGGATACGGGGATTGAGGAAGAGCTTGAATCCGGTTCCTCCGTTATTCAGATTCTTGATGTCAAAGACCTGCCTGAAGATCAGGAATGTTCTGACTATTGATATCATAAAGCACTAATTTCCCCTTCACATAACCCTTAATTTTTTTTACAAGCAAAAATTAAGGGTGAAGGGGCGGCTTAAAATCCCCCTTCCCTTTCTCCTTCAACCTTATTTTATTTGAATATATTTTCAAAAATAGGGTAAATAGAGTGATCATGGTTTGACAAACAATAAAAAATGTGTATAGTTAGCGGATAGGTTTATATTAATAACTAATTTGTTAAGAAAACGTAAGACGCTGAAACAGGCATTTGAGAGGCTTTACGGTCTGTTTCGCGTCCGTTGCTTACTTATAACTTGGAGTTGTTTCTATGTTAAAGAAAGTATTTGTTCTGTTTTGTGCCTTTGCCGCAATTACAGGCTGTAAAAACCCCGCCGGGGAAACGCAGTTGCCGCCGCCTACGGTTATTGTCAGCCCGGTTACACCGGAGGATGTTTCTCCGACGAGCAGCTTTTTGGGCAAATTGGAAGCCGAATCTAAGGCGGCAATCGTTCCGCGTGTTTCCGGCGTCCTTCAGAAACGCCTTGTGAAAGAAGGCGATATTGTAAAAAAAGGGCAGCCGCTCTTTATAATAGATAAAAGACCTTATCAGATTGCGGTTAATCAGGCTGAGGCGGCAGTTAATTCAGCCAAAGCAACGGCGGACAGTGCAAAACTTGCTTTTGACAGGGCAAAGCGAAGTTTTGACAGAAAAGCTATCCCCAAAGCCCAATACGATAATGCCAACGCCGTAAACAGAAGCGCTCAGGCGGCTTTGAAAGGCGCCGTTGCCGCCCTTGAAGCGGCTAAACTTAACCTCACATACACCGATATTACTTCCCCCACTGCGGGCAAGATAGGAATTATTAATTTTAATGAAGGCGAACAGGTAGGTCCTACCGTTGGGGTAATAACAAATCTGGTGGGGAGCGGTCCGATATCGGCAACCTTCTCTATGTCTAGCAGAACACTGGCTGATCTGCGGAAACGCTTTTCCGTTCTGGTTGACGCGCAACTGCTCGTTCAGATCCGCAACAAGGCGAATCTGGAGCTTATATTGAGCGACGGCACTGTTTATCCTGAACCCGGCAACTTGACTTTCGCAGACAACGCCGTTTCCGCCGCGGCGGATTCCAGAAGATTTAAGGCTTCATTTCCAAATCCCAAAGGCGATCTCCTGCCCGGTCAGACGGTGACTGTCCGCATTACCTTTAAGGCTCCCGTCACCACCATTGTGGTTCCCCAATCCGCAATATTGAACGACGTGGGCGGAAAATATGTGCTTGCGGTTTCCAACTCCGGCGTGGTCAGCCGGAGAGGGGTTTCGCTTGGGGCGGAACTCCCAGGCGGGAAACAGGTGATAAACGGCGGGCTTAACGACGGAGACGTCATAATAGTGGAAGGCGTGCAGAAAGCCCAGCCCGGGGGAACGGTAAACGCCCTCTCCCGTGAAGATTACAATAAACTGCTGACTTCCCAAAGATAATAAGGAGAACGTTTAAACCGTAGCGCTTCATGTTTGTTGATGTTTTCATAAACAGACCGCGCTTTGCGATAGTTATTTCCTTGGTTATAACCATCGCGGGGCTGATCTGCATATTTAATATACCCACGGCTCAATACCCCGACATTACTCCGCCGGTCGTAAGTGTCTTCGCCACATATCCGGGGGCTACCGCCCAAGTTATTGAGGCGACAGTAGCGCAGACGATTGAAAACGCTGTAAACGGCGTGGAGGGGATGCAGTATATGAGCTCCAACTCCTCCAATAACGGAAGCTACTCCCTTACTATAACTTTTCAGCTGGGAACCAACCCGGATATGAATGCGGTAAACGTTCAGAACCGCATAAAAACCATAGAATCCAATCTCCCTCAGAATGTTCAGCGTTTAGGGGTTCAAGTCAATAAGAGAAGCACTTCGGTGCTGATGTTTGTGGCGTTCACTTCCCCCAACGGCACCCATAGCGATGATTTCCTTGTAAATTATGCTACAGTAAATCTTTTGGATCCTCTGGCGAGGGTGCCCGGAGTTTCCGGCACCAACGCTTTTAGCGCCAAGGACCGCAGCATACGCATATGGCTTAATGCGGATATTATGGCAAATCTTGCCATCACCCCGACAGATGTGATAGCCGCCATAAATACCCAGAACTTTCAAGCAGCCGCCGGTCAGATCGGGCTTGCGCCCATGAATAAAGATCAGCAGTATCAACTTAATATAACCGCAAAAGGCGACCTTGTTGAGCCGGAGGAATTCGCCGATATTATAGTTCGGGTTGGAAGCGACGGTTCTATTTTAAGAATTTCCGATATTGGCAGGGTGGAAACAGGTCCGAGATTTTCCGGCATTTCCGCCTTCTTAAACGGTAAACCCGCCGCCGCCATAGCCATATATCAGCTTGCCTCCGCCAACGGGGTTAATGTTTCAAAAGCGGTGCACGCAACTTTGGAACGGCTTGCAAAAAATTTCCCCGAAGATGTGCAATACACGGTTATGGCGGATATGACCACCAATGTTTCAAGTATGATAGGCGATGTTCTGCATACTCTCATTATGTCCGCTATCCTTGTTTTGCTGGTAGTCTTTATATCCACCGGCAATATCCGCGCCACACTGATACCTATGGCGGCTATCCCTGTTTCCCTTATCGGAGCTTTTATCGTCCTCTACCTCACCGGAAGTTCCGCCAACTCTGTCACCCTTCTTGCGCTTGTTCTTGCAATAGGGATTGTAGTTGACGATGCCATTGTGGTGGTGGAAAATGTAGAAAGAGTAATGAACGCCAACCCGTCTCTCCCGCCTAGGGAGGCGACCAGCAAGGCGATGAAAGAGATCACCATGCCGATCATCGCCATCACTTTGGTGCTTCTGGCGGTTTTTGTGCCTGTGGCGTTCTTTCCGGGCTCAACCGGAGCGCTTTATAAAGAGTTTGCGCTTGCCATAATTTCGGCGGTTTTATTCTCCGCCTTTAATGCGCTTACCCTCTCCCCTGCGCTCTGCGCTTCCATTATGCGCCCCGGACACCTGCGCAACCCGATAGTGGAGGGGATATTAAAGTTAATAGATTTTTCAAGGGCGCTTTATGCTGTTGTTATTGCAAGGTTTGTGCGCATCTCACTTCTCTTTGTTGTTCTCATTATCGCCTTCGGTTTTGCCACCGTCAAGTTCTTTGACAAAACCCCGAAAACCTTCCTTGCCTCTGAGGATCAGAGCTTTTTTATGATGGAAGTTCAGCTTCCGGACGGTTCTTCCGTCAACAGGACGATAGAGGCGGCTGAAGAGGTCAGAAATATTGTTAAGGGGATCCCCGGCGTAAAAGATATTATGATAGTAAGCGGTTTTTCTATGATGAATCAAGGTTCCGCCTCCAACTCTGCTTTCTGTGCTGTTACCTTGCACCCCATTGAAGAGCGCAGCGATCCCTCCTTGGGGGTAGATAATATTGTCCGTCAGGTTTATGCCCGCACCTTCCTTTATCAGAAAGCACGGATATTTGCCTTTAATGTTCCCCCCATCATGGGGCTTGGCTCTGTGGGCGGCTTGGAGTATCAGCTGGAAGCGACAGGCGGCGGTTCGCCGTTTGAGATGGCTGATGTTATGCGCACCCTAACTACGGAGGCAAACCAGGATCCGCGCCTAACCAATGTATACAGCACCTATTCCACCAATTCTCCCCAACTCTTCCTTGATGTGGACAGAGACCTTGCCATAAGCCTGGGGGTAAGCCTTACGGAGCTTTTCAATACGCTGCAGATAATGTTCAGCGGCTACTATGTGAACGATTTTAACGAGTTCGGGAAAACTTGGCAGGTGAATATTCAAGCCGAGCCGGAGTTCAGGAGCAGTGAAGAGAATATATTAAATATGTATGTCCGCTCTGCAAGCGGGGTGATGGTTCCTTTAAGCTCCCTTGTAAAGATCAGCACTATAGTGGGTCCGCCCACTATTCCCCGTTTTAACAATATCAGAAGTTTAAGGATAAACGGGGATCCCGCCCTCTCTGTCAGCACCGGAGAAGCCATCGCTGCTATGGAGGAGATATCAGCGCGGGTGCTCCCGCAAGGCTATACCTATGAGTGGACCGGCACCACACAGCAGGAGAAAGAATCAAGCGGGGTTATGCTTATCATATTTGCCCTCTCCTTCGTTTTTGTATATCTCTTCCTCGTCGCTCTCTATGAAAGCTGGATAATACCGCTGCCTGTCATAGTGTCAGTGGCGGTGGCGCTGTTCGGCGGCATCCTCTTTATATTTTTAAGGGATAAGTTTATAGATCTATATGTTCAGATAGGGCTTGTGGTGCTTATCGCCATAGCAAGCAAGAATGCAATTCTAATGGTGGAGTTCTGCAAAGATGCCAGAGCTGCGGGGGCAGGAATCTATGAGGCCGCCATAAGCGGCGCAAAAACAAGATTCCGTGCGGTGGTGATGACAAGCCTTGCCTTTGTATGGGGAGTGTTCCCTATGTTTATTGCCTCCAATGTGGGAGCTAACGCCCAGCAGAGTATCGGAACTGTGGTCATAGGGGGGATGCTTTTCTCCACTACGGTGGGCATCCTCTTCATTCCTTCGCTCTATACGGTTTTTGAGTTTATAAGGAGCATCCCCGGCAGAGCATCCAAAAAGAATATAAAGTAAAGTTATATACGGATTGAAATTAGGGAGAAATTCCCTTCCGGAGAGGGGAATTTTAAAACCGGCGCGATTTTATAATTATAATATTTCAGTGTT